>JAQBZS010000779.1 GCA_027622115.1 Planctomycetota bacterium
CGTCTTTGGCTCGATTCGTGAAGAAACCCGTGGATTCGAGTGCCACGTCGACACCCAAGTCGGCCCACGGCAAGTCTCCGGGATTCCGCTCGGCACAGACTTTGATGGTCTTGCCGTTCACGATTAGATTGCTGCCTTCCACGGCGACGGTGCCGTCGAATCGACCGTGAACGCTGTCGTACTTCAGCATGTGGGCGAGAGCACCGGGATCGCTCAAGTCATTGATGGCGACAATGTCAAATTCGCTCGCCCGAGCGGACATGGCACGAAAAGTAATGCGACCGATACGACCAAAACCGTTGATTGCTACTCGAACAGCCACTGCTGTCCTCCTTCTGTGATTGAACCGAAATGTGGGATAAGCAAGCATCGCCGCGAGATCGAACTCGCGGTCCGTGGCAAGTTCAGGCGACTCTCAACGGCTCTTCAGACGCCATTGGATGATGGACCGCAGCCACAAACAAACATCCGAGCCTTGCTGTGCGACGGGATTCTAATCCTGGGTGAATGGCCAAACAACCAATCGCCGCACGCGCAAGTCCAATCGACATACGGTGATGCGTGCCACGGAACTTGTGCCGTGATTCGAAATCAGGCGGAACAAGTTCCGCACCGCGGCTGCGTCACCGGATCTTTACGGGTGCCTTTTGGCCTTTGGGAACCAACGTGGTGTAAGTCCGCTGTTTCATCCGCTGCTGCCAATCGGCTTTTGCCGCAGCCACAAGATTCGGCTTCTGGAACAGCTCAACCGCGGACACGGCCAACACCTTGGCTCCGTAGAGAATGCCCTTTTCGCCGATGGTCGTGTTGATGCACGACACATTCTGCCAACTGTGACCGGGGCTCTTTGCCACAAGGCATGACGTGCGAATTCCACCGGTCGGCACGAACCAACTGATGTCGCCGACATCCGTCGAGCCTTTACTCGGTCGAGTCGATGCAGCCAGCGTATGAACGGAATCGTCGATCGGCAGCGGGAACGCCGTACCAAACTGCTCGATCAGCGGCTGCTGGAGTCGGCGCGCGAATGCTTGTTCCTCGGGCGTGAATTTGGGAGCCCCGACTGCCGTCAAGTTCTGATGCATCAATTCGGAAATCGGCACGTTCGAGATCAATTCGTGGCAATCGGTATCGATTTGTAGTTCCAGCTTCGTGCGAGACATCAAAGCGGCGCCTCGAGCAATGTCGTGGATCCACTTGTAGTACGCTTCGACGTCCTCATGCGTGTCGGCTCGGATGAAGTACCACACGCTGGCTTTGGCGGGAACAACGTTTGGTGCTCCACCGCCATTCGTGATGACATAATGAAACCGAGCGTCTTCTTTGACGTGTTCCCGCATGAAGTTGACGCCGACGTTCATCAACTCGACCGCATCGAGCGCACTGCGACCGCTTTCCGGGCTGCCGGCTGCGTGGGCGGCGGTGCCGTGAAACGTGAACTTCACCGACAACACGGCCTTCGAACTCCCGGACCACGCTTCGTTCCGAGTCGATGGGTGCCAGTGCAAGCAGACATCCAGGTCACGGAATTCGCCGCCCAGCAGCATGTAGATCTTACCGATGACCGTTTCTTCCGCCGGCGTGCCGTAGAGTCGAATGGTGCCTTTGAACTTGTGCTTTTGCATCGCATCCTTGACGGCGATCACCGCGCCGAGTGAACCGCTGCCGAGTCCCGAATGAGCACACGCATGCCCGGCGGCACCGGCTTGAAGCGGCTCGCGAATGGGAGTCGGTTTTTGCGACATGCCGGGCAACGCGTCGTATTCCGCGAGAATCCCAATGATCGGTCGCCCCGATCCGTAGGACGCCACGAATGCGGTCGGCATGTCGCTGACACCCGTCTTGACGTCGAATCCGGCCGCTTTGAGCTGGTCGACCAGCAATTTCGACGACTTGTGTTCCTCAAGCCCAACCTCGGCGAATTCCCAGATCTTGCGATTGGCATCCAGAATGAGGTCTTTGTTCTTGTCGATGGAATCGAGCGCCGTTTGCTGCGACGCGTTGAACGATTGGGGCGGCTGTTCGGCGTCGGCGTATGAAGTCAGTGCGAACAAGGTCAGCGCGGACAAGACGGCAGAAAAGCAGGACGTGCGGATCACGGGTGTCACTCCTTGGCTCACGTGGGGGCGCGATTATGCGAACAACTCTTTCACTTCGTGCTTGCCGAAGTCGACGATGGGGAAGGGTCGACCGGCGGGGCCGGGGAGTTCCGTTTCCAGATCGAATCCCAAGCTATGGAAGATCGTGGCGGCAACGTCTCCCGGATCGGTGGGCCGTTCTGCGGGCACGCCGCCGATGGGGTCGCTCTTGCCGACGGCGCGTCCGCCCTGAATTCCGCCGCCCGCGTAATATGTCGAAAAACATTGCGGCCAGTGGTCACGACCACCGGCAGGATTGACTCGCGGAGTGCGACCGAATTCCTGCAAGTTGCACACGAGCGTGTCTTCCAACATGCCGCGATCCGCGAGATCGGTGATCAACGCGCTATAGGCCTTGTCGTACATCGGAGCCACGATGTCCCGCATGCCGGCGATCGAGGTAAACGGCTTCGAACCGTGGATGTCCCAGGTGATTTCGTCGAACACCGTCAGGAAGGTGTTGATGGTTAAGAAGCGAACACCGGCTTCCAGCAAACGCCGAGACAACAAGCAACACTGACCAAAGCGACTCATCCCGTAGCGTTCGCGAACCTTCTTGGGTTCCTTTGAAAGATCGAACGCTTGCCGAGCTTGTTCGCTGGTCATCAGGCGATAGGCGGCTTGGAAGTTACTGTCCAACAACTTGGCATTGTCGGAGGCTTCGAAGCTCTTGACGGTTTCATCCACGATGGACCGCAGTTTCTTGCGGCGATCCAACCGCACTGGAGGAATGTCGCTGGGAGGCAGCAAATCAGGCACTTTGAAGTTGGGCTTGGAAGGATCGGCCATCAAGGCAAAGGGGTCGTGTGCCTTGGCCGTTCGGAAGATTTCCGCCGCCCCGCCCCATCGTCTCGGGCAGCACCACGAACGGCGGCAGATCCGTCTTGCGACCGCGGAGATAACTCATCACGCCGCCGTAATGCGGCGTTTCGACTCCGCCGGAAAACAAGCGACCGGTCTGCATCATTTGCCAACCGGCATCGTGAACCGCCGCCCCGCTGTGATAACACGATCGCACGACGGAGAACTTGTCCGCGATCTTGGCGTGTTCCGGAAAAATCTCGGAGATTTGCAAATCGGCGGACTTGGTGTTGATCGCGTTGAAGGGACCACGAATTTCAGCCGGCGCGTCCGGTTTGGGATCCCATGTATCCAGGTGACTGGGAGCCCCCAAGTTGAAGATCATCACGCAGGCTTTGTTGTTGTCCTTGACCGTCCCTCGTTCTTTCGCTGCGGCATAATCCGCCATCGACAGCCCAACCGCTGTCAGTGACCCCGCCGTGAGAAAGTCTCGACGATTGAAGCCGTCACAGGTTGATGCCGTTCCCTTGCCGGTGAAATTGATCATGGGATCTCCGCGCGAGTTGGCCGTGAATTGTTATCGATGTCTTGGACGTCCTAAACGGATTTGTCCGTCAAGACGCTGAGCAATCATGACGCCCGAAAGAATAAACCGCGAGGTTGGCTGCGGCTAGATAGTCAGGATTCCGCGATTTCGTGTGTGAAATCTTTGCAGTTTGCTCCGCGCTCAGAGTAGCGACGCGCCCACGGCTCCTCGTGAATTCGGTGTCGTCGCCGATCAGCCGAGCCACTTCGCACCGGAAGCGATGTGGTATGCGCCGTGTTCGACAAGGATCAGCGGTGTCGCAAAGTTACGCCGCGCGAGCCTCGCTAATATCGAACCTGTCCCGTTTTTCAGTCAAAGTCGTCAGCGATCTGGATCTGCCCGGCAAAACACCCAAGCCGACGTTTACGACGCGCGATCTGCTCGTCGTCGCTCTGTACAGGAACGATGCGGGCTAGAGGCTTGTCGTCCTGTCCGACGACAACTTCCTCACCCGTGCGAGCGACTTCAAATCAGTCTCCGAGACATTCACGACTTTTTTCATACGTATCTCGTAACGGCAGTTCGGAAAACGGCAAGATCAAGTGTCGTCGAACCTGCGAATCAGCGAAATACGATTTAATTGAAACGAAAACGAAAAGGAGACGCAGGGTAGCGTGTTGAAAATCTCGGGTTGACACGGGAAATCGTTCAAGCAGGTTTTGAACTCGGGGAAGGGGTCGGGTGGTTCAAAGTTCAATGCTC
>JAQBZS010000780.1 GCA_027622115.1 Planctomycetota bacterium
CGTCACCCCGCCAAATCTGAAAATCGTAAGCCTGACCCCCAAGTCCTCAATTCCCGCGTTTCTTGCAAGGAGTTCAAGTCGCCCGAAAACGGGGAACCGCGCCGCCGCCACTCCGATTGATTTTCGGGCGATGTGATTGATTCGACGCACTTTCGAAAAACTCGCGCGTGTCGAGGACTTGGGGTCAGGCTTACGGATTTCAGATTTGGCGGTTTGACGTTGTTGGTGAATTCCGCATCGAACGCCCGACAAATCTGAAATACGTAAGCCCGACCCCGGTCTCCGAATGACACGAATTCGAACATAGCCACAGCCCATGTTGACAGCCGCGATGTCCGATCGACGCCACACCTGGAAGGCACGCTGGGTCTTTCCGGTTTCGAGCCCACCGGTCGAGAACGGATGCGTCGAGGTCGAGGCGGGACGAATCTCGACCGTTCATAACCGAGCCGCTTCGAGTGACTGCACGGATCTCGGCAACGTGGCGCTGATTCCTGGACTGGTCAACGCACACACGCATCTGGAGTTCAGCGCGCTCGAAACCCCGCTCGAACCAGCCGGCCAGTTCTCGGAATGGATCGGCTCGGTGATGCGGTGGCGGACGGATCGCGGCCCGGCTTCCGCAACGATTCTTGCAGGGGCGGCCGAGTGCCTGAGAACCGGAACGACCACCGTGGGCGAAATCTCAACGGACGATTCAACGCTGCCATTCAATCCACGAATCGTGTCGTTCCGCGAGTTGATTGGGTTTAGCCCGGAACGGATCGAAGCGCAACTTGAAATTGCCCGCCAACATCTCGATCAATCCGCGAATGGCAACACCTTGAAATGCGGCCTGAGTCCACATGCACCGTACTCCGTGCATCCCGACTTGCTGCGTCGTTCGGTCGATCTGGCGGTTGAAAGAGATGTCCCGCTGGCCATGCATCTCGCGGAGACGCCGGCCGAAATTGAGTACGTCCAACGCGGTACAGGCGAATTCGTTGAGTTCCTGAAGAGGGTTGGACTTTGGCAGACGGGTGACGTCGAGCGTCATGATTCGATCTTGTTCTACCTCCGAGAATTGGCTCGCGTCCGCCGATCGCTGGCGGTCCACTGCAACTCTCTGTCGACCGCCGAAATCCAATTCCTGGGGAAGAATCCTCACGTCGCGGTTGTGTACTGCCCACGAACTCACAAGTACTTCGGACACACGCGGCACCCCTGGCGCGAATTGATCCAACAGCATGCATCCGTGGCAATCGGCACCGACGGGCGGTGTTCGAATCCCGACCTCAATATGTGGCGAGAAGCTCAACTGCTGTATTCGAACCGCGAGACGATTTCGCCGGCCAAAGTCCTTGAATTGGTCACGCTCGCGGGTTCCAAGGCTCTGGGTCTCGAAGACGAGACCGGAACGCTGCAACCGGGCCGGGCTGCCGATCTAGCCGTCGTGGAGCTGTCGTCGAAGTCGGCCGACCCATTCGAAGCACTCTTCGGCGGCGGAAGCGTTGTCGGAACGATTCGCAATGGGACACCGAATTGGTAGCTGCTCATTCACAACCACAACTCTGGACTGGATTCATGTGCTAACGAATTCGTGAATGGAGGCTTTCACCCTTCGAGCCGGCGCGGTCGCGGCGACGATCAAGAATTGATGGACTTGTTGCGTCGTGTTTGTTCGGCAGTTCCGCGAGTAACTCATGGATGACGAAGCCCCGCCTGGCGTGCCCGAATGGGTGGTGACGTACGGCGACATGATGTCGTTGCTGCTGACGTTCTTCATCATGTTGGTGTCGTTGAGTGAAGTCGTCGCGGACCAAAAGTTTCGTGCGATGATGCAATCGTTTCACGAATACTTTGGGTATCGCACGGGACCGCAGGCACCGCCCGGAAAGAACTTTCCGCTGAACAGCCTGGTTCCGAAGCTTGACCAACTCGGATCTTTCACCGACGAAGACATCGGTGAAGGCGGCGTCAAGATTGAGTCCGTCGAAGGAAAAGACGTGCTGGTGTATCGCACGCGAGAAGGCACCCCCTTGCAGATCGGACCGGCGATTCGATTTGAATCGGGGGTTGCCACGATAGCGCGTGATCAGTTGCCGCAGTTGAAAATCGTGGCCGAGGAGTTGGCCGGAAAACCGAATAAGATCGACATTCACTGTCACGCTTCGCCCGAAGACTTGCCGGACACAGCGGCATTCAAGAACAAAATTCGTTTGACGAATGAACGAGGCCGGGCCGTGATGCGCGTGCTCGAAGACATGGGAATTGCTCCCGACCGATTGCGATTGAGCGCTTTGGGGGACACGCAACCGTTACAGTCTTCCGGTGATCGGCGTTCGTTGCATCATGATCGCGTCGAATTGATTGTGCTCGACGCGTACGCCGACGAGTTTCGCGGACCGGCGGATGGACCGCAGTAACCGGCTGGGCGATCTCAACGAAAATGCTGCGTTGAATTTGCCGAGCTACAGACGTGAAGTTCAACGAACAAAAGTGCCGTTATATGGCGCGGCGAGAATCGCGATTTCGGCAACCAAAGACCTCTCGCCGAAAACGACTCCCGACCCCTTCTGCGACGAAAGCGATTCAGCGCCGCTGGCGCCACTCCGCTCGGAATTCGAACGGCGGCTTGGACGTCCGGCGGTCGCGGGCGTAACCTAGCGACCTTTGGCCTTGTCGCCGCGAAATCGAAATCAGAGTTCAGCCGGAGTGGAGCAGATGGACAAATGGCAAATCGGCGTGTTCACCTCGGTGGACGCAGGCTTGGGAGTTCATCTCGACGTGGCACGGGAACTCAAAGTTCCCACGGTGCAAATTCACGCACCGCACCAAGCAACGCGCACTCAGGCGACCGCCGACGGTTTTCTCGCCAAGTGCCAAGCCGCCGGAATCACGGTGACGGCGGTGTTTGGTGGCTTCGAAGGCGAGAGCTATGCCGACATCGCCACCACGGCTCGCACGGTGGGGTTGGTGCCACAAGCGACGCGCGCCGCACGCACGCAAGAGATGAAGGAGATCTCGGACTTCGCCGAGTTGCTGGGTTGCAACACCGTGGCGCTGCACATCGGCTTCGTCCCGCACGACGAGTCCTGCGAAGACTATCGCAGCCTGATCGATACAACTCGCGACTTGCTGGATCACGTCAAGGCGAACGGTCAGTGCCTCAACCTTGAAACAGGTCAAGAGTCGGCCGTGCATTTGCTGTCGTTTATCCGAAACGTCGACCGAGACAATCTCTATATCAACTTTGATCCGGCCAACATGATCTTGTACGGCACTGGCGATCCGATCGACGCCTTGAAGAAGGTTGGGCATCTGGTTCGCAGCGTGCATTGCAAGGACGCGACATGGGCCGAGGAAAGCCAACGCGGGACTGGCTGGGGCGCCGAAGTGGCTCTCGGCGAAGGCGACGTCGGCATGGAGACCTACTTGTCCACGCTGAAGGATTTAGGCTACGAAGGCCCGCTGACGATCGAACGAGAAATCGCCCACGATCGCGAGCGTCAAAAGGCGGATATCGGCCAAGCGGTGGGATTGCTGGAAGGGCTGCGGGCCAAGTTGCTGGGATAACTCGGCGATCGGAATTCCCTCTGAAGTCGCAGGCCGAGCATCTGGGATCAAGTCGGCAGAATCATGCGCATCACCAAGCTTGAAACGTTTCTCGTTCAACCCCGTTGGTTATTTCTCAAGGTGCATACGGATGCCGGGATCGTCGGTCTTGGTGAACCCGTGGTGGAAGGCCGAGCACTGACCGTCGCCACGGCGGTGCAGGAGTTGGAAACGTACCTCGTCGGCAAGGATCCGCGAGCCGTCGCCCATCACTGGCAGGCCATGTATCGCCACGCCTTTTATCGCGGCGGCCCGGTACTGACGAGCGCCATCAGCGGGATCGACATGGCCTTGTGGGACATCAAGGGCAAGGCGCTCGGAGTGCCGGTTTACGAGTTACTTGGCGGTCCGACTCGGTCACGAGTCCGCGTCTATGCGCATGCTCGCACTCCCGACGCGATTCGCGAGAAGAAAGCCGAGGGCTTTACGGCCTTCAAAACCGGCATCACGGCGGATCGACCGGCACGGATCATCGAGACACCCGCATTCATTCAGGCCGCTGCTGACGGGTTCGCGGAGCTGCGGGAAGTTGTCGGTGATGATGCGGACTTGGCCATCGACTTTCATGGAGCCGTCAGCCCGCAAGTCGCCAAGGTGCTGATCAAGGCCATCGAACAGTACCAGCC
>JAQBZS010000781.1 GCA_027622115.1 Planctomycetota bacterium
TTGAATCGTCTTGGCTTGATTCTAGCCGCCGATGACCCATCGCGTGAAACCGGCTGCCGTTAGGCCCTTCTCCGCGAGCGCCTGGCTTACAGACTTCGAATCATCCTTCGCGAATGGCTGAAGTACCAGCACGCCTTGCTCGACGTAGAAGCTGTTCATCCGGCCGTCCACGATCTTTTCGATGATGTTTTCCGGCTTGCCGGTCGCTCGCGCTTCTTCCGACAAACGATCTCGCTCGGCCTTCACAAGGGCCGAATCCAACTGGTCGACATTCGTGACGGTTGGTTTCAATGCTGCAATGTGCATGGCCACGTCGCGGATCACGCTGGCGGGGGCGTCCTCGCCGGTGACTTGGAACAGAACTCCGGTCTTGCCGTCGTGATGGACGTAACCGGCGACCGGGCCATCGACCTTGATCACGCGCGACAGCACGATTTTTTCGCGAATCTTGTTCACAAGATCTTCGTACAAATCATTGAGCGTTTTGCCGGCTGCGTCCGGGGCGGCTTGTTGAAGCAATTCTTCCGGCGTCTCGGCACCAGGGCCACTCAACATTTGACGAGCGCACTGATCCGCCAACGATTGAAACCCGTCGTTCGCGGCAACCGGCGCGGATTCGCATTGCAACTCCACCATCGCGGCGGAAGCTCCACCGTCTGCAATTAAGATTGCGATTCGGCCTTCCGTCGTTACGTTTCCGGCTCGATTGATGCTGATCTTTTTGAAGGCATCCTTAAGGATCGCGATGGCCTTCTCTTGATCTCCGTTGGCTTCCACGAGGGCTTTCTTGCACTCCATCATTGGGAGGTCGGTGATTTCGCGCAGTTCCTTGACGGCGGCGGCTGTAATTGCAGCCATAGTAAATGCTCCTTACTTCGAGAACGACCGCAGCTCGATGCCCGCAATCGTGGTAGGTTTCTTTGGATTCGGGCTGTTTGCTCGATTATGAAATGCTGGGAACCGCTTTGGGTTCGTTGTCATCGGCCTTCTTCGGTTGCATATCCTTGGGCATCGTCGAACGCGCCGAGGCCACTGCATCCGCGAGGCTGTTGACGATCAGTTTGATCGAACGAATGCTGTCGTCATTGCCTGGGATCGGCAGGTCCACGTCGTCCGGATCCGAGTCGGTGTCGATCAATCCGACGACCTTGATTCCCAACAATCGCGCTTCGTGAACGCAGTTGTGTTCTTTCTTGGGATCAACAACGACAATCGCTTCGGGCATGCGGTTCATGTCTCGAATGCCGTTGAGGTTGCGATAAATCTTGCGATACTCGCGCATGAGTTGCGATTGCATCTTCTTCGAGTATTCCGCCATCACGCCGCTGGACTGCATTTCCTCCAGTTCTTCCAGTCGCTTCAATCGACTGCGAACGGTGCGGAAATTCGTCAGCGTGCCACCGAGCCAACGTTCCTTGACGTAGGGCATGCCGCAGGACTCGGCCGCATCTTGTATCGACTGCGCGGCTTGGCGTTTGGTGCCGCAAAACAGGATCAAACTTCCTTGCGAGGCGACGCGTTGCAGGTACTTTTTCGCTCGCAACAGCCCACGGACAGTCTCTTTGATGTCGATGATGTGAATCTGATTGCGACGACCGTAAATGTACGGTCGCATTTTGGGGTTCCAGCGAGCGGTACGGTGACCGAAATGAACACCGGCATCCAAAATGTCTTGCACGACAATCTCAGCCATTAGGCCGATCTCCTGACTGGGTCAGAACAATTGAGGGGGTGGGTTCTTGTGAATGGTCAAAAGGACGCATCCACAAACAAGCGGTTTCGGTCGACAACCTGCATTGTGTTCGACCTTTCGAGCCAATCATCGGCTCAACTCCACGAAATTCGAGGCGGGATGGTAAGGATTGCCGTAGAACACGTCAAACGGCTTGGATCGGCACACGTTGGCGCTGGATGCGAGATTGAAGGGACTCGGATTGCCATCCTCTCGGGGTCATGCAAGAATCGCGGTGTCAAGTCATTCGAGGATGAAGATATGGGCATCGCAGCGGAGAAACGGGGAACCGTCACTGTCATTCAACTCGGTGAAGAGTTCGCGCATCTCAGCGAATCATTACTCCCGAATTTGCAGGCACAAGTCCAAACCATCGTGGACTCCGCCGAACCACGGCTTATCGTGCTCGACATGAAGCACGTCGGCTACTTCACGTCATCCTTTATTACGTTCTTGTTGCAACAGCATTCCGAGGCTGAGAAGAATCCGGATGCGAAGTTTGCTCTCGCGACAATGACGGGATACGCGTTTGAAATCCTCAGCGTGTCTCGGCTCACGGACGTCTTCAAGATTTTCAAAGACGTGGACGAAGCGGTCGCAAACTTGTCCTAGGGCGAGCGGTCCTCGGCTGCTAAACGCGATCCTGCCGTCCGAGTCGATGGCCATGCGATCGGACCGAATTGCCGTACGTCGGCGTTCGCGGTGGTCCGTCCAGTTTGCCATGACGTCTGGCCATTCCTAGAATCGCCTGGCCGATCTTTGTGTCGTCCTCTCGTCCACATTCCGCGATCCTCCCGCGTACTTTCGTTCCTCATCCCCGGTTGATTCCCGCCGCGTTCTCCCTCCGATTTTATCCCGCTCGAAAGGAATCGCATGGCGCAGCTAGAGCCCATGGCCATCGTTTCCGAACACACAGCACTTCTTCCGCCATTCGACTACGACCCTCGGACTCGAGTTGTCTTCGGATCGGGTTCTGTCGATCGACTCGGCGAATTCGCACGAGAACTCGGCGGGAAACGCGTGCTGTTGGTGACGGATCAGGGCCTGTCGGACGCTGGTCACGCGGCCAATTCGGCAGTATCACTGGAAGCAGAAGGTCTGCGCGTCGTGATTTTCGACGACGTCCATCCCAACCCAACTACCGACGACGTGGACCGGTGTCTGTCGGTGGCGGAACTGCACGACATCGACTTGATTGTCGGTCTGGGCGGCGGCAGCAGCATGGATTGCGCCAAGGGTGCCAACTTCCTGCTGTCGAACGGCGGCAAGATGGAAGACTACTGGGGCATCGGAAAAGCCACGAAACCGATGTTGCCCATGATCGCCATCCCCACGACTGCTGGAACGGGTAGCGAGGCGCAGTCGTTCGCTCTGATTGCAAACGCGAAAACCCACATGAAAATGGCGTGCGGCGACAAGAAGGCCGCCTGCCGGATCGCGATTCTCGATCCCGACCTGACGGTCAGCATGCCGCATTTCGTCGCGGCGGCAACCGGCATCGACGCCATCAGTCATGCCATCGAAACCTTTGTCACGAAACCTCGGAACATCGTGTCGCAACTTTTCAGCCGCCGTTCGTGGGGCTTGTTGTCGCGTGGGTTCAGCCGCATCTTCGAATCACCGCACGATATTTCCGCTCGCGGACAGATGCAGGTCGGATCGCATTTGGCGGGGGCGGCGATCGAGAATTCGATGCTCGGCGCGGCGCATGCACTGGCCAATCCGTTGACCGCTCATTTCGGCATCACGCACGGATTTGCGGTGGGCATGATGTTGCCGCACGTCATTCGCTTCAACGCCGAGGTCGTCGGTACGTTGTACGGTAAGCTCGCCGTGGATGCGGGATTGTGTGAAGACGAAACCGATGATCTCGGCTCGGATCGACTGGCGGACTTCATCACAGCGCTGCTGCGCGAAGTCGGAACACCGACAACCTTGGACGAATACCACGTTGACACGTCGCTGCTGCCCACGTTGGCTCAAGAAGCCGCGAAACAGTGGACCGCGAATTTTAATCCGCGTCCCGTGGACCCCGAATCCCTCGAGGAGTTGTACCGATGCGCTCTCTCAGACAACTGATCGTCGCTGGATTGCTACTCGCTTCGACCGCACCGTTTTCGGGACTTCAAGCCGAAGACTTGAAGCACCTACCGCCGGGGAAAACCAGTTGGATTTCGTTCCGCAACGGCAACCAGCAACTCGGCATCGCTACGAGTCCTCTGCCGGAAAAGCTGGAATTGCTGTGGAAAGTGCCGTCTCAGGATGGTTTTGTCGCGGCGGTGGCCATCGTCGGCAACCATGTTTACGCCCCGACGCTGAGTGGCGACTTATTGTGTCTTGAGCGAAAGACCGGCAAGAAAGTTTGGAGCTATCGGTCGATCGACAGCACCGATCCCAAAGAGTTCGCGCCGGGCTTCAAGGCGGCTCCGCGAATCACGGACGACTTGGCGATCATTGGCGACGAGGAAGGTGTGATTCATGCCGTC
>JAQBZS010000782.1 GCA_027622115.1 Planctomycetota bacterium
ATGACACGAGCGAGCGCACGTTAACCTATCTTCCGCAAACTACCCTGAGTGCGCGCCCCGTCTGCATTCCAGACGTTTCAACTTTACTCGCTTGGGAATGAGGGGGCGGTCCACCAGCTTGCCTTACTGGACGGAGATGGCGATCCGACAGCGCTGACGCTGGGTACAGAGTACACGTCAATCATGGCGGCGCGGGCCGGGCGGGCGGAGCTTCCGGTCGTGTTTGCCGGTTTTGGAATTACGGCTCCGTCGGTCTCATACGACGACTATGCAGGTTTGGATGCTAAGGGAGCCGCCGTGATTGTGCTTCGACACGGGCCGCCGGCTCTGAATGGTGACGAGGAATTATCTCGTCACACCTGGATTCGGACGAAAATTCGGAATGCGGTCGAGCATGGAGCCCGTGCGGTTCTGTTCTGCAACGATCTTTCTGAGATCGCTCGCGTGCAGAACGAACTGAAACTGGACCCGGAAAAGTCGGAGCCATTGCTCCGCGCAGAGCTCACACCCGACAACGTGGAAGATGCTGTCCCGTCGGTCCACTGTCGTCGTTCGGTCCTGAAAGCATTCATGGGCAAGGCTGGATTCGATCTTGATGAGGTGGAAAAGAGCATCGTTGCCGATTCGAAACCTGGCAGCCGTAAGCTTGGAGAGCTGCACATTTCTGCCGTCGTGTCTCGCGCCCGGACAGGCAGGAAACTGCGAAACGTTCTGGGCTTGATTGGCGGAAAAAGCGAAGTGGCTGATGAGGCGATTGTTCTGGGAGCTCACTATGACCATCTCGGGAGAGGTGGTTGGGGTTCATTGGCTCTGGGGGCGAATCAGGAGATCCACAACGGAGCGGATGACAACGCGTCGGGGACATCGATTCTGATCGAAGTCGCACGGCAGCTCGCAGCAAGGAAAAAACCTTTGAAGCGGACGGTCCTCTTTATTGCGTTCAGTGGTGAAGAGCTGGGACTGATTGGCAGCAAGCGGTATGTGCGGGATCCGTTGATTCCCATCAACCAGACGGTCGCGATGCTGAATCTCGACATGGTGGGCCGGCTTCGAAAAGATCTTTTGACAGTCTACGGGACCGGAACTTCACCGATGTGGTTGCCGTTGCTGGAGGCGAAATCAAAGCCGCTCGGTTTGGAAATTGCCAGTCGACCAGGCGGCTACGGGCCGAGTGATCATGCGTCGTTTTACGAAAAGGGAGTGCCGGTTCTACACTTCTTTACAGGATTTCATCCTCAGTATCACCGGCCGACAGACGACGCAGAGTTGCTCAACATTGAGGGGATGCGGCGAATCACAAGTCTCGTTGCGGAGTTGATCGTTGAGATTTCCGAGTCGACCGCGCGGCCGGTTCGGAGCCGGATGCAAGGCGGACTGACGGACCTCAGCGCGGAAACGCTCGATGGAGTTCTGTCCGGGCAGCCAGCGCGGCCACGTCCTGTGGTCCTGGGCGTGGCGCCAAAGGAGTCCGGGGACGGAAAGGGGCTCGTCATTGAGTCGACGGTGCCGCGCAGCCCGGCGGCGCAATACGGACTTCGGGCCGGTGATGTGATCGTTCGCGTCGGTGACTCGGTGGTCACCACCACTCGGCAGTTGCACGAGCTTGTTCGAGCCCGGAAACACGGTGACACGATGCAACTGCAGATTCGTCGCAACGGAATTCTGCTGGAGCTTGATGTCAAGCTCTGAACTGAAAGTTGAGTTCAGGTGAGAGTGCAATTCATGACGAGGTCTCCAGAAAACGAACGACGATTCGCGGGCGGTGCAATCGCCGGAGCCCTCGTTGTGATCGTTACCGCGTCGACTGTCTTTGCCTGGCAGGATTCGGATTTGCCGAACTCGAAGCCAGCCGGATCAAAGTTGCGGAGCCCGCTTCTGGAAGGGTTGCGAAACACGATCCGGGAATCTCAGGCGATTGAGGAGAGTGGCGGCGAGTCGACTCTTCTGGATCAGCTGGAACACGCCGACCAGATTCTCGCCGACGTCAAAGCTCAGAATCGATACGCATTGAAGCTGGCTGCTCGACAGTCTCGGATTGGTCGAGCGGCGAGTTCTCCTAACATCCTGCTGTTGACAGTTGATCGACTTGCGATCGCCGATCCTGGCTGTTTCGGTCAGAAGACGATTCAGACTCCGAATATCGACCACCTCGCGCGGGCAGGAATGCGGCTGACGCAGTTCCACTGTGGCGCTCCGGAGCTGAAGCCTTCGCGGTGGAGTCTGCTGACCGGCCAGATGCTGCATCGATTGCCGCAAAACCTGTCGAACCGATTCAGCATTCGTGAAGAGCACGTCACGCTGGCCGATGCCCTCTGGAACGCTGGTTACCAGACGGCGTTTTTCGGGTTCTGGAGAAACGGTGACTCTCCGCTGTCGCATGGCTTCGAGAATTGGAGTGGTTATCTGAAGGCCGGCGATGCGATGGACGAATTTCCCGGATCGATTCATGTGGACGGTTCTCGTGTCCGGATTGTTGGAAATACGGATGGCGGGAAGCGTGTTTCCGGAATGAAAATGCTCACCAGCGAACTGAAGTCCTGGCTGTTGCATCAGAGGGGCCAGCGGCGACAGTTTTTTGTCCATTTTGCGGTGTCTCAGTTCGCGGACCTTGAGACGGAGGGCTCTGCGTCGGTGATGTCGGCTGACGAATATCGGAGCCGGGTTGAACGGGCGGACGAGTTTGTCGGGCAGGTTTTGAAAACACTTAATGAAACAAAATCCGGGAAGCGAACGATTGTCGTCCTCACGGCAGAAAGCGGTCCGCACCAGCGGTGTCACGAGGCGGTTTCCAGTCTCGGCAGTGCGGGTGAGGCACGAATGTCACAACAAGGGCTCTGCAACGGTGACCTGCTTGTTCCGTGCATCGTGAGCTGGCCGGGACAGATTACTGACGGAGGTACTTCGCGCTATGCGTGTGCCAGCTGGGATCTGATGCCGACGTTTCTGACACTCGCGGTGGCTCGCGATCGGGTCGTGACGGATGGTGTTTCGCTGGATGCCACCTTGAAAGGCCGCGATCAGAAAGTTCACTCGTTGATGTATTGGGAGTCCGGCCGCGACGGTGCGGTTCATCAGGCGGCGCGGAAGAATGGCTGGAAGGTCTTCAAGGCGGGCGGCAGCCGGCAAGTTCAGCTGTACCGGTTGAGCGACGATCCCGCAGAGCAGGCGGATCTCGCGGACGAGTTTCCCGATGTACTGGCCGGTCTGATCAAACGCTGAGAATCAAAAACACTGGTTATACGGATTCGGCCGACGTTGAGTTCCGTTGATCGGGCCTCTGGAACTACTTCGTATGGGTGCGTCCTTTAATGATGGATCGCGCGATCATCTGGAAGCCGGTTCTGCCTGTGAGTGACGAGGGCAACGGTTTTTGGGGCCATGCCGGTTTTGGCTGCTTCTGGCAGAATCGAAAAGAACGATGCTGGGAATCGCCGATCACCTTCGTGAATGGTGTCACCCAACACAGACGCCTTGAATTCAATCAGCGAAAGGTCTGGAGATGCCAGTCTTAACCACTCTTGTTCTCGCTTTGACAATTGCCGGTAGCGATGGTGCCTCGTGTGCTGCTCCCACCGCAGGGTGTCGTGCCGAGGTTGCTGCGACCTGCCAGTCGTACTCACCGTGTGCTTCGGCTTTCGCCTGCATGAGCGCCTGCGATTCGTACGCAACTTCCTGCAACGGCTGCGGCGATCCCTGCTGCTTGTTCTGCCAGTCGGGCTGCACAAGCAAGGCCTGCCGGCACAGCACCTGCACGCTCTATCCCCACTACGCGTATTTCCCGGAGTGCCATGGCTACTACTACTTCACCCCGTATAACTGGGTTCACATCGATCAACATCGGATGACAATTCCAGGTCAGGATTTCAAGAACCCGTATTCGAACGCGGTGTTTGATCAGCTTTACGCGGGCCGCGAGAACACGGGCGATCGCGATTCCGATCAGCCGAAGGCGATCTACCCGCAGCTGCCAAAGCTGGAAGCCCTGCTGAAGTAGAAGACTGTTAAAACCGATTAGAAAAGGCCGCGAACGGGAGACTGTTCGCGGTCTTTTTCTGCGCGCGGCATGCCGTCTGCGAGAACCAGCTCTGACAGCCCTTTGAAAAAAAAACGGCACGGCGCAAGCCCAATGGCACCGGAGATGTGCTGATTGTCGCCTTTCGCTCCGCGAAAGTAGCGCTACTTTCGCGGAGCGAAAGGCGACAATGAGCGATCAG
>JAQBZS010000783.1 GCA_027622115.1 Planctomycetota bacterium
TGGCGGCTTGAAACCGTTGATGAAATTGGGGTCAAACGCCCGCCAAATCTGAAAAACGTACGCCAGACCCCTGCTCCAAATGCGACAAACTCGAACTTATTTAGTCGGCCCAGTTCAGGATGACCTTGCCGGATTCGCCCGACATCATCACTTCGAAGCCCTTTTCGAATTCCGAGTAATGGAAGCGATGCGTGATCACCGGCGAAATGTCGAGGCCGCCTTGCAGCATTACGGTCATCTTGTACCACGTTTCGTACATCTCGCGGCCGTAGATGCCTTTGATGGTGAGCATGTTGAACACCACCGTGTTCCAGTCGATGGCCATTTCTTCGGTCGGGATGCCGAGCATGGCGATCTTGCCGCCGTGGCACATGCCGTCCAACATCTGGCGAAACGCCTGCGGGCTGCCGGACATTTCCAATCCGACATCGAACCCTTCGACCATCCCCATCTCTTTTTGCACGTCGGCCAGATTCTCCGTGCGGACATCGACGGTTCGCGTGGCACCCATGCGCTGTGCGAGTTCCAAGCGCCAGGGGTTGATGTCGGTAATGACCACGTAGCGGGCACCGGCATGTTGCGCAACCGCCGCCGCCATGCAGCCGATCGGCCCAGCTCCGGTGATCAGCACGTCTTCGCCCAGCATCGGAAATGACAGTGCGGTGTGAACCGCGTTGCCGAACGGGTCGAAGATCGAAGCGATGTCTCGATTGATCGAGTCCGCATGATGCCAGACGTTTGTCATCGGCAGCGAAAGGTACTCGGCGAAGGCCCCCGGCCGGTTGACTCCCACGCCTTTCGTGACGGCGCACAGATGCCGACGGCCGGCAAGACAATTGCGACAGCGACCGCACACAACGTGACCTTCTCCGCTGACGATCTCGCCGGGATGGAAGTCCGCCACATTCGAGCCGACTTCCACAATTTCGCCGACGAATTCGTGGCCGACGACCATCGGCACGGGAATCGTCTTCTGAGCCCACGCGTCCCACTTGTGGATATGCACATCGGTGCCGCAAATGCCGGTGCGGTCGACTTTGATGAGCACGTCGTTGATCCCAATCGTCGGCTCGGGCACGTCTTCCAGCCACAGCCCCGGTTCACGATGTCTTTTAACGAGCGCCTTCATGGTCGAGCTTTCCGGTGCGGACTGTTGATGTCGCGCGTTTAGATACCTGGGCAGTGCCCACCCTACTATCAAATTCCACCGCTACGCGGTTTGAAAAGTGTTCTACCCGGATTCCCCGTGAAATTCATGCCGTCGCCGCCGCACGGCTTTCGGCATCGGTGGCGAGTGGATTGGTGGGTTGCGATACTCCGCGCCCGTTCGAAATCCTCCGTGCCCATCTCTTGATCTCAACTCGCCCCCATGCCTGAATCCGACATCGTTGTCCGCGGTGCGCGTGAACATAATCTCCAAAACATCAACCTGACGCTGCCTCGGAACAAGCTGATTGTGATGACCGGCGTCAGTGGGTCCGGCAAAAGCTCGCTGGCGTTCGATACACTCTATGCCGAAGGACAACGCCGCTATGTCGAGTCGTTGTCGAGTTACGCTCGGCAGTTTCTCGGGCAAATGCCGAAGCCCGCCGTCGATGCGATCACCGGGCTGGCTCCGTCGATTTCCATCCAACAAAAGACCGCCGGTCGCAACCCGCGCAGCACAGTCGGCACGATCACCGAAATCTATGACTACTTGCGAGTCCTGTTTGCACGCGTCGGCGAGGGGCATTGCCCGGACTGCGCCCGCCCGATCACGGCACAGTCGACGCAGCAGATCATCGACTCAATTTCCGTGATGCCGACGGGTACGAAGTTCCAGATCCTTGCACCGGTGATTCAGCAGCAGAAGGGCGAGTATCGCGATCTGTTCGAAGACCTGTTGAAGCAAGGCTATTTGCGGGCTCGCGTGAACGGCAACATCGTGCAGTTGACCGACGACTTGCAACTCGATCGGCAAATGCGGCATTCGATCGAAGTTGTGGTCGATCGGCTTGTTGCGGGGAAAACGAATCGCGGACGGTTGGCGGAAGCCGTCGAGAGCGCGCTGAAGCTGGCGAACGGTTCGTTGTTGGTGTCCAGGGAAACGGTTGACAAGACGGGCCTGGAGACCCGTCCTACGGAGGTGAACGATGCGACAGTTGACGACAAGCTGTATTCGTCGCGTTACGCCTGCACGCATTGCGGCATCGGCTTCGAACCGCCCAGCCCGCAACTGTTTAGTTTCAACAGCCCGATGGGCATGTGCCACGAATGCAACGGGCTCGGCATGCGGCATGACTTTGTTCTGCAATCGCTGATTCCCGACGGCGCGAAATCGCTCGCGAAAGGGGCCATCGAACTGATCGGCCCGCACGCCAAAATCGGTCGCTGGCGACGTCACATTTACGACGGAGCCATCGCGGTCATCGAACAAGATCACGGACTCAAGGAAGGTTCGATCCTCAAGACGCCGTGGCGAGACCTCGATCCCGACATCCACGACAAGCTGCTGTTCGGACTCGGCGAACGGAACATCACATTCGCCTACCGGCATCATGGCGGCACATGGAAGCACGGCGGGACGTTCGAGGGTTACGCCGGCGAATTGATGCAGAACTACCGCACGGCGAAAAACCCCATGCGGCGACGGCAACTCGAAAAGTACATGGCCTTTGCATCGTGCGGCGGTTGTGGCGGGACAAGACTGAACCGGCAGGCGCGCGCGGTGAAGATCGAATCGGCCGACAAGCGATTTATCACCAATCACGCGAATTTCCGGTTGGGCTTGCCCGAAGTCTGCGCGCTGAGCATCGGCGAAGCGGTCGACTTCTTCGCAGCGCTCAAGCTGGACGACACGCGGCAGTTCATCGCGTCCGAGGCCCTGAAGGAAATTCGCGGGCGACTGGGATTCTTGTTGAAGTGCGGGCTGAATTATCTCGCCTTGGACCGCACGGCACCGACGCTGTCCGGCGGCGAAGCTCAACGAATCCGCTTGGCGAGTCAGATCGGCTGCGGGCTGGTCGGCGTGGTCTATATTTTGGACGAGCCGTCAATCGGGTTACATCCGCGCGACAACCATCTGCTGCTCGCCAGCTTGTGCGACCTCCGTGACCAAGGCAACACGGTGATCGTCGTCGAGCATGACGAAGACACGATGCGGGCAGCCGATCACATCGTCGACTTCGGACCGGGACCCGGCGTGCGTGGCGGTGAAGTTGTGTACGAGGGCTCGTTAGCTGGGCTCAAGAAAACCAAGAAGAGTCTCACCGGGCAGTACCTCTCGGGCGGTTTGCAAATCGCCGTGCCGGAAGTTCGTCGCCCACGGCAGAAGTCCAAACAGGTCAAGATCGTCGGAGCCCGGCACAACAACCTCCAAAACATCGACGCGGCGTTTCCGCTGGGCACGTTCATCTGTGTCACCGGCGTCAGCGGTTCGGGCAAGAGTTCGCTGGTCAACGACATCCTGTGGCAAGTGCTCAATCGAGACGTCAACAAAGGCAACGGCAATCCCGGCAAGTACAAACGCGTCACGGGTCTGCAATTCATCGACAAGGCCATCGACATCGATCAGTCCGCGATCGGCCGCACGCCGCGATCGAACCCCGCAACCTACGTCAAACTGCTCGACCTAATCCGCGACCTCTACACCAAGCTGCCGGATTCCAAGATTCGCGGCTACAAGCCGGGCCGCTTCAGCTTCAACGTCGCGACCGGGCGTTGCGAAGCGTGCGAAGGCTACGGCTCAAATAAGCTGGAGATGGATTTCCTGGCCGACATCTGGGTCACCTGCCCGATGTGTGAAGGGCGTCGCTTTAGTCACGAGACGCTCGAAATCCGCTACAAGGGCAAGAACATCGCCGAAGTGCTGGAGCTGGATATCGCCGAGGCACTCGCGCACTTCGAGCACCATCCCAAGATCGGCCGCTTGCTGAACACGCTGCATGCAGTGGGGCTCGATTATCTGAAGCTCGGTCAGCCGTCGCCCACGTTGTCGGGCGGCGAGGCTCAACGCATCAAGCTGGCCCGGGAACTCGGCAAGCGATCCACCGGCAACACGTTCTATCTGTTGGACGAACCCACGACCGGCTTGCACTTCGCCGACATCCAGATGCTGCTGGAGGTGCTGCACGGCTTTGTGGACGACGGCAACACCGTGCTCGTCGTCGAACACAATGTCGACGTGATCAAGACGGCGGACTGGATCATCGACCTCGGCCCCGAAGGCGGCGCG
>JAQBZS010000784.1 GCA_027622115.1 Planctomycetota bacterium
TATTTGGCGCGGCGAGAATAAATACATCAAATGCCGGTTTAATTTCAGCGTCGCCCCTTAAGTCCTTAGGGTGCCGCCGCTTTGAATTTTGGAATGACGCAACGGCGAGTCCTGCACCGCTCAAAACTTCCAAAGCTGCGTCAAGCCACAGCCTCCAAAGTGACAACATCAAATCCGTGTGTCTTCCGCCACAACACCTCCCAGATTCAGTCGCTCAGGAGCAACCATGACCACGTTCCTCTCGCGTCGCGAAGTTCTCAAGACGACTTCGGCCGGATTCGGCTACTTGGCGTTTGCCGGCCTGTCCACGCTGGCCGCCGAGAAGGAAGCCAATCCGCTCGCGCCCAAGTCGACGCATTTTCCGGCCAAAGCCAAGCACGTCATTTTCCTGTGCATGGAAGGCGCGCCCTCGCATGTCGACACGTTCGATTACAAACCGAAACTCACCGAGGACAACGGTAAGTCGATGCCGGGCGCGCGTGCTCGATCCGCCAAGCTGCTCGCGTCTCCGTGGAAGTTCCAAAAACACGGCGAAAGCGGTCTGTGGGTGTCTGAAGTCTTGCCTGGATTGGCCAAGCAGGCCGACATGTTGTGTGTGTTGAACGGCATGCACACGGACGTGCCGGCGCACGCGCAGGCCTTCCTGCGACTGCACACGGGGGTCTCGCAGTTCAAGCGGCCGTCGATGGGATCGTGGGTGTTTTACGGGTTGGGTGCCGAGAACGAGAACCTGCCGGGATTCATCACGATCAGCCCCCCGAGCCGCAACGGCGGTTCGGCGAATTACGGCAGCGCGTTTTTGCCGGCGATCTGCCAAGCCACTCCGATCCGTACTGGCTTCGGAGGGTTCGGCGGTGGGGGCGGCTTCGGTCGCCGCCGACCAAGCTCGACAGGCAGCGTCAGCAATATCCGAAACCCCAAGCAGTCAACCGAATCGCAACGGCGGCAACTCGACTTCGTGCAATCGCTCAATCAAGAAACACTCAGTCGTGAAGAGGACAACGTCGCCGTTGAGGGAGCGATTGAATCGTTCGAGTTGGCGTTTCGCATGCAAAAAGAGTTGCCGGCCGTGATGGACATTTCCGGTGAAACGTCGGCCACGCAATCACTCTACGGGATTGGCCAGCAGGCCACTGAGAGTTTCGGGCGACAGTGCTTGCTCGCCCGTCGTTTCGTCGAAGCCGGCGTACGGTTCGTCGAACTGACGTCCGGCGGTTGGGACCATCACCGCAACCTTGAGGAAGGGCTGGGGAACAAGGCGCGGAGCATCGACCAACCGGTCGCGGGTCTGTTGCAGGACTTGGCGGCTCGCGATCTGCTGAAGGACACGTTGGTGGTGTGGGGCGGCGAGTTTGGCCGGACTCCGTACGCTCAAAGTGGAGACGGTCGCGACCACAACCATCGGGGGTTTACGACCTGGATGGCGGGCGGCGGCGTCAAAGGCGGATGCGTCCACGGCTCGACCGACGACTACGGCTATCAAGCTGTCGAAGGCAAAGTCCACATCCATGACTGGCACGCCACGATGCTGCACCTGTTGGGACTGGACCATGAACGTCTCACCTACCGCTCGGCGGTCGAGACATGCGACTCACCGATGTCAAAGGTCGCGTCGTCAAGGAGATCCTGTCGTAGTTCTTAGAAGCTTCTGAAAAAGGGGGGCTGACCCTTTGGAGGCCTCGCTAAACCCCGGCAAAAACTGAGGCCGGAGAGGGTCAGGCCCCTTTTTCAGATAGCTTCTAGCTTGCTTAATGCATCAACAACACGCTTGTCGTCGCGACGGGAGACTTCGGCCGCACTTCTCAGCTTGATTGAGCTGGTCACGTCCTGTGGGGGTCGAGTTTCGTCGTTGGTGTGCCAAGTCGCCGGCAAAATGTTCGCGCACTCACTTGTGACCGCGTTGTTTCCATGCCCAGCGATAGAGATTTCGCGAGTCGACGTAGCGTCCGTCGCTCGATGACGCACCCAGGACCACCACCAGCAAGTGGTCGTCGTCGCGGTGTCCGCTTGAAACAAGACACGCACCCGCTCCGCCGGTCGTCCCGGTTTTCACACCGTCAAAGCCCTCCATATCCAGCAGCCGATTGGTGTTCTTCCACTCGACGGCTCGCTCGGTTCCGTCCGTTTGCTTGACGGTACATCGGTGACTCCGCGTGCCGACGTATTTGCAAAACGTTGGGTTTTGTAGGCACGTCCAAGCCAATCGCACGAGATTGCGAGCGCTCGAACGATTGCGGCTGTTTCCATGCGGATCCAAATACAGCGTCTCTTCCATATCGAGCTTCTTGGCGCGACGGTTCATTTCTTGGACGAACATGGCCAGCGACTGTTCATCGGTCATTTTCGCGCTCGATGGTTTCACATCCTGCTCGGCAGGATTTGGCTTCGAGTCACGGAATCTGTGCCCGAAATGTTCGCCCAAGGCCACGGCGGCGTCGTTGCCGGACGGCAGCAGGAGTCCGAACAGTAGATCGCGGATTGTGATGCGTTCACCCGTCTTGAGATTGGCGGTTGAACCGCCGGTCTTGTCGGCGACTTGCGAAAACGTGACGACCTCATCCAGCAGTTTCTCATCGTGCTGCACCAGATCAAACACGATCCATGCTGTCATCATCTTTGTCGTGCTGGCCATGTTCCTCGACACGGACTCGTGACTCCCCCACAGCAACTTGCCGGTCTTGGCATCAGCGATCGCCCACGCTTTGGCACTCACGATCGGTGGACCGTCGAGTGAATCGCGAGGTTGCTTGAACTCGGTCGCATCCCCAAAGCAGCCGGTGATGGTCAGCACGCCGAGATACGCGAATTGCTGGCCATCAATCAACGAGACGTCCAACGCCACGACGCCACGTTCATCCGGTTGAATGTCTTCGAATTCGATCACGTGTTGCGAGTTGTTGTGAGCGTCCAAGTCGAGCGACTTATCGCCGATGGCAAACCTGCCGACACGTCCCTCGCCACCACCCAGCCGCGAGCCGAAGACTGTGATGCGATACGATTCCTTTGGAGTCAGGCCCTCAAAATGGATTTGTGCGCGAGCATCGACACCACGTTCCAAATAGAACGAATCGCCTTTGGCCGAGCCGGGAAACGGTCGATCTCGCGGATGGCCGTTCAAGTTGAAGCCTGCCCACGGATCAATCTGTTTGACTTGAACGGAGGTCGCGTGTCCGCGGGTATCTGCGGCATCGCGCAAGACAAGACCTTCGCTTGCGGGATCCGTGACGTTGTTCCAACCGTCGCCGGTGGTTCGCTTGGGGCCAAAGTCGATAGCAATTGTTTGCACATCGGCTCGGCTGATGCTCACGAATTGCGCCAACACGAGCACGAGGATCAAGTATCGCATGTGAGACTCCAGGTCAAAAACGACTTCGGTGGTGCAGTTTAACGGCTAACAAAAGAGGTGTGTGCCCACGGAGAAACGACGAGACGTCAGACAAGGCAAGCGAGAACAGGACAGGTATTGTTGTGAACTGTTGCGTCTGGATGAAAGCGTTCCGGAAGAAGCCGCACTCGAAAAACGCGAAATCGGAGTCGATGGTGCGAGCTTGCGTTCGGAGTTGCGACGGTGGGGCGGGCATCGCCCACCAATCCCACAAATTGCCGGCATGATTGTCCTCCCAGAATGTAGTTGAATTCCGTTGCCCAACGAATGCACTAGTTAGTTAGCTATTAAGTTAGGTTACACGTCGGCATTGGAGCGGGTTGCGAAGTGAAACGGCGTCTTTTCGGGGACGGCACCAAGACATCCTGTCTGTGTAAAAAGAAACTGCCGTCCTTTTTATTTAGTTTAGCTTAGTCCGCCGATTGACGTTATTGCGGGATTAGCTCGGCATCGGCTTCTACAATATGGGAAACTACAATTCGTGCGATGGACGCAAACTACGGCTAACGGCCGCAACGCCGACGACATGCTAACCGACGGTCCGCTGACAGGGCTCGTGGACTCGGGCGATGTCGAGTTTACCCAGGATTCAGGCCCTAGCGTCGAGATGGAAATCCAATCGTTCCGCGCAGTTGCCTCTCGTTCCCTGTAAGGCTTCAGTTCAGTTTCAGCTCGTTAGGTGACTCGCAATTTAAAACCTCCCAATAGCGCGGGACCATTGTCCGTGACCGCTCGGGACAACGGTCCCAAGCTAGTGCGCCTGTGAGCGCATCGGATCAGCGAGGTGTAAGTCCTCGCC
>JAQBZS010000785.1 GCA_027622115.1 Planctomycetota bacterium
CAACTCTGGTGCCATTGGGCTATCGCCCAAACGGCTAATTTTGGACAGCGAGATTCAGTTGATGAGCGGCGGTATTTCGTGGATTCCGGTTAGGCCCGCAGCAGCTTCAAACGTGCCGATTTCCCCGTAGGTGATGTCGGGATTGAATTTCGTGCGAAAGAATTGAAGCGCCTGTTCCGAGAACAGCGGCGCGGGATTCATCCGCTTCAGTTTCTTCAGTCCCTTGAGCGAAGCCAAAGTCGCTTCCGTTAATCGATCGGCAAAGATGTCGATGGCTTCCAGATTCTGAAGCTTCATCAATTCCTTGGCTCCAAAATCCGAAATGGGATTCTCCCGCAGTGACAGAACCCGCAGGTTCTTGCACCGCGCCAGGCCGGTCAGTCGCCCGTCTTCAACTCCAGCCTGCGTCGCCATCAAGACTTCGAGATCGGCGGATCCATTGACATAGACGAAACCCCAATCGCCAAACCTCGACTTGTCGGCTTCGATCATTTTCAAGCCGCCACCGAACCACTTGTCTCGCCCTTTAGCGGTGAACCACTCTCCATGCACTCCGCCGCAATTCTGGACCTGCAAGATTTCCAGCGGCAGGTGCTTGATGAGGGCAAGCGCCTGGTCCGACACTTGAGTCCGCGACACGTTCAAATGTCGGAGATTGTCCAACAAGGCGATGCGTTCCAAATCGAAAGGGCTGAACGTGGCCCCATCGAGATACAGGCTCTTGAGCGTTTTTACGTTGCCGACTGCCTGCATCGCAGCGGAATTCAACGGTCTTCCGTTGAGGATGAGATGTTCGAGGGTCGGAAGGTCTTTGAGATCATTCAAGATATCGGGGGACAGCGCATTCGAACCGGCCAGATTGAGCGCTTGGCATTTGTCCAGCGAGCCGAAGCGTTGTGTGACGGCGGCCTTCAGTGTGGACGTTGCCGTCTGTGGCGGGGGATTCTGTCCTGGGTTCTGGCCGACGGTGGATGGCGGAGACTGTCCAGGTTGAGACGCGTCCGGCGGGGTGACGGTGTCGACTTGATCCGTAGCAGCGGTTGTCTTGGTCGCGGATTCTTCGTCGGTTTTTGATTTGCCGGTGATTTCGCTCCAGGTCGGCACCTTGCCACAACCGCCAACAGTCACGGCGATGAGCGCCAGCATCGAATACGACGGCCAACAGTTTGGTGATCGAAACATTTGGATTTCCTTGAGCTGGATATGAAGAAGAACAAAAGACGAGATCAAGAAACTCAAGGGCCCGCGAACGGACGATGCTATGGGACGACTCAGCGTGCCGCAAA
The DNA here is from genome assembly GCA_027622115.1 of Planctomycetota bacterium. Taxonomy (GTDB): domain Bacteria; phylum Planctomycetota; class Planctomycetia; order Planctomycetales; family Planctomycetaceae; genus JAQBZS01. The sequence goes on from JAQBZS010000785.1 coordinate 1,287, forward strand.
CGTTGGAAGCGAAGTGATTCGACGATTGACGGTTACGTGCATCGAATGAAAAACAGTCTGTGAAAGCCGTATGGCGATAGCCCCGGTTTTCCCACGATTGACCGGAACCGTGGCTAGCGCCAAAACGGCTGATGAATAATCCAGGCTCGCGTCGACCCCCTGGGCGAAACGATTTGGTTGCAGCGCAGCAGCGACGTGTTACAACAATCGCCGGTTGGCTGGGCTCAGTCCTGAGAATTGTGGAGTTCAACGGGAATCGAACGCACGACATGATCTGGCAACATCTTCGCGGACATCACGATCAGATCACCAAGTTTCAGCGGTCGATCACGCGCGAGCGGCTGTCGCATGCGTATCTGTTTGTCGGCCCATCCGGCATCGGCAAGCGGACGTTTGCTCGACGACTGGCGCAATGCCTGCTGTGTTTCAACATCCCCGACGAACAACTCGACGCGTGCGGAAGCTGCGTGGCGTGCAAGCAAATGGCGGCCGGCACGCATCCCGATTTCATCGAGATCGGTTGCCCCGAGGGGAAGAAGGAATTGCCCATCGGTTTGATTGCGGGTGAAAAGGAATCCGGCGTCCGTAAGAAGGAGGGCTTGTGTTACGAGATGTCGCTGCGACCGATGGAAGGCGATCGTAAAATCGCCATCATCGACGACACCGAGTTGATGAATGACGAAGGCGCGAACGCGTTGCTGAAAACGCTCGAAGAACCGCCGTCTTATGGCACGCTGTTTCTGATTTCCGCGTCGACCGAGGGCCTATTGCCCACGATTCGATCGCGTTGCCAAGAAGTCCGCTTCGCGCCGCTTTCACCGACCGATACCGCTGAGTTGCTGCTTGAACTGGGCATGGTTCAGGAAACCGCCGAAGCGGAATCAATCGCCGTGTTGTGCGAAGGCAGCCTGACAACCGCTGCCCAATTGTTGGAACCCGAATTGCGAAACCTGCGGAATCGGCTGTACGACGAACTGGCGAAAGGGCGAGCCATGAACACCGTCCGACTCTCGGCACAGATCGCCGAGGGATTGGACGCTCTCGTCGAAGATTTGGACGGAACGGAACGGACGGCCGTGCTGCGCCGAAATGCGCTTTGGCTGATCCGGTTTTCAATCGAGTTCTTTCGACAAGTATCGTTACGCATCGCCGGTGGGCGTCACGCTCCGATTCCGCAATTGGAACGATTCGGCAACGGGTTGATCGGCGAACCGGAAGACGACTTGGAAACGGTGATGCAGCTCTTCGACCGCTGCGAGCATGCGCAATTCCATTTGGAGCAATTCATGCAGGTTCCCTTATGCCTCGACGGCATGTTCAGCGAATTGGCTCGCATCAGCCGCCGACAATTGGCGAGGACATCATGATCGTGCAATTTGGCGAATGTCGGCTGCAATTGGTGCAAGGCGATATCACGCGTCAAGACGTCGACGCGATCGCAAACGCCGCCAATTCCGCGTTGGCCGGGGGCGGTGGCGTGGATGGAGCGATTCACCGAGCCGCCGGCCCGCTATTGAAGCAACAGACGGCGGCTCGTTATCCAGACGGATGCCCGACAGGCAGCGCGGTTGCCACGGACGGCGGAAATCTTTCGGCCAAGTTTGTCTTTCACGCGGTTGGACCCGTTTGGGGAGGCGGCGACCAGGGAGAACCCTCTCAGCTTGCGGGTGCCTATCGCCGGTGCCTGGAACTCGCCGTCGAACACAATTGCGAATCGATCGCCATCCCCGCGATCAGCACGGGTGTCTATGGCTATCCCATGGATTTGGCCGCGCAAACGACGTTGACGACCGTTCGGGATTTCCTTGTGAGCCATCAGAATCCGAAGCGCGTCAACGTGGTGCTGTTCGACGGCGGCGCGTTCGGAGCCTTCGCTCGAGTGCTGGAGTCGATCATCGGCTGATTGGCAACCTCAACCGCCCCTCGATGAACAGATCGTCTGACCACTGCCGAATTTGGACTCAGTCTCGTCACGACCGATGCAGACCATCGACATGCTGGTTCGAATTAAGTCCCAATCGCTTGAAATCGGGCAAAGTGGGATTCCGGAACTAGGTTTCACTTGCTTGGCAACAAGCGACGGAGGGCCGCCGGTTGATTCAGATTCGCTCGATGTGAAGCAAGGGCTCCGCGATGTTTGGGTTTATCTTTCGAAAGAAGCAGGACGAGGTGCGTAAGCTCCTGCAAAACCGCATGAACCGAAGTTTCTTGCGGCAATTTCGCTATGGAAAACGAATCGATCCGCGTGGCTCGTTTTGCGAAGTCGTGTGGATCATCCCTTACGACGACGCGGTCAAGTATCCGGACTTCACCCAAGGCTATCCGGCGGTCACCAAGGACATCAGCCCCGAGGGCCTGTCACTGATTCACACGCTGCCGATTCGAGCGAAACGCGTGCTCGTCGCGTTGGAGGGTGCATCGGAAACCCGCTTCGTGGCTTGCACCCACACGCATTCGACGAATCTCGGTTACGGCTACTACCAGATCGGCCTACATCCGGAAGAAGTGTTGTGGCTCGACGAATCCGAGCTGAACTTGCTTCGCAAGAGCTACGTGGAGCAGGTTGAATCCCGACGCGAAGTCGCGGTTCCGTGTTAAGCGGGAAAGGGCTCCTGTAGAGGCATGATCGTAGAAAGTCCGCCAACACGCTTTCGATTTCCGCCCGCCACCCAAGATCGGTCGTGGCGTTGAAGTAGCGTCAACTGGATGCATTCCTGCGCGCCGGCGGTGGCTTCCAGAACTCGCGAGAGGGCGATGTCTTGGTTGAGGAAAATCGATCAACCTGCTGCAAGATGCGTGGCAGCAGTTATGATCGATCGTCTACGCGGGGCGAGCGCTGAACCAACTTCTTGAGAGGAACGAACGATGGCGACCGAAGCCGTGCTCCAGCTTGAA
>JAQBZS010000786.1 GCA_027622115.1 Planctomycetota bacterium
TGTTCGTCGGCCTTTTCGAGGGCTTCTTTCGAGCGGCGAACCGCTTGGTCGAATTGTCCGTTTTCGGCATAAGCCGCAGCCAGCGTGTCTAGGACATCGGCTTTCGCATACCCCGTCAGCTCACACGCTTTCGTGGCATATTCCACCGCTTGTCGACCGTTTCTCAGTGAACCATCCGCCGTGGTGGCCAGCAACCAAGCTCGGTTGTTCCAGGCCAAAGCGAAACTCGGATCGATCTCGACCGCCACGCGGTAGTTGTCGAGTGCTTTGGGGATGTGCCCCATGGCCTCGCGGGCCGACCCGGACGCTTCCCACGCGGGTGCAAACCGTTGGTCGAGTTCCAAAGCGACATGGAGATCGACCATCGCTTGCTCGACATTCCCTAAATCGAGCCAAATCTGTCCTCGATTCGTATAAGCGGCCGGATGTCGCACGCCGCGCGCGATCACCGTATCGAAGTCGACCTTGGCTTTCGCTTGGTGTCCGATTCGCCGGTAAGTGGTGCCACGATCGTTGACGGCAGGCAAGTTGCCGGGGTCAAGCTGGATTGCCCGCGAGAAATCGGCGATCGCCTTGTCGTATTGCTCCAGCGACACATGCGCGGCACCACGTTCAAAGTAGTTTCGTGACGTGGGGCTTCGGTTGATTTGAGCAGTGAAGTGCTCGGCGGCCCGATCGATCGGCACGACGTTGGATCGTTGAATCCAGCCTTTTGCACCGGGGATCCACAGCCAATCCCCGTTGACTTTACTGCCCACGAGGATTTCCGCGAGCGCCGCTTTGCCGACCACTTTGGTGCCGGTCTTCAATTCCGCATCGACTCGGGTGACCATCACCACCTGATCCGGCACCTTGGGAGTGGGCGAGGAGGGGTCTTCCTGCCCGAGGACGGGCAGCACTGCGAGGCACAGCATTCCGGCCAACAGCAACGACGTGCGACGTAACATGGAAGCAACTCCTAATTTGCAAGTGGAACGCGGAGGCTCCGGGTGGTTCCAAGTTCCTCGCCCGGAAAGGTGATCGTAGTCGGAAAGCGGAAGTTGATGTACCTCGTGGGACATGTTGGGTTGCCAGTCCGATGACGGACGCAGCCAGTAGAATGGGACCATTGTCCCGTGACCGCTCGGGAAAGTGGTCCCAAGCTACGTTCGAGACTTACCATCGAGTTACACCGTGTTTGCAAAACGTTCGACTATTATCGCGAGGCGTGATCCACCCATTCGTGTCGCGAGGTCGATTCCATGCATTCCCTGACCACTTGTGTTTCGGTTGCCGTCCTGAGTCTTGCCGCCAATTCATTGAGTTGTGGTGCGGAAGACGACACCGCAGCGAGATTCCGTGCGGCTCAGCAACTGCTCGACGCGGGCGAGACGGAAAAAGCTTTCGTCCAGTTCGCTGGGATTCCCGGTGCCCAGCATGTCGCGGTTTCCTTGGCTCGACAGAACCCACGGGATTACTCGCGAATTTTGACGGATCACGCCGATCGCATTGCGTTGCCGTTGCGAAGAACGGTGCAAGGCGACTTGCTGTTGCGAGCGGGTTTCTCGGACCCCGCGTTGGCGGCCTTTCGTGAAGTCGCCGCCCGAATCTCGACCGATAAGAACGGCTGGGCGGAAGGCTTCGTGCCGCGAGACACGTATCTTGCCGAGCCGACCGATGCGACGTACGACAACTACCGCACGCAACGCGTCGAAGCGTTTTCGTTGGGACCGGGCAGCCATCGCGACAATTGGCTCATCCGCCGCTTCATCGTCCTGAAAGCGTGGGACGACACCGAGCGCGAATTCCAACGCGTCTGGACGATCCACGAATCGAAGACTCGCCCCTTTATCGTGGACGCCCCCGATTCGCTGCGCCAAGTACCGATCGGTGGCGTGACCCGTCAGATCGTCAGGCCAGCGGGGTTTTCCGGTCAGGGACTGCAATTCGCTTTGGACTACTCGTTTTTTCTGATGCAACGCAAACAACAGGACAAAGCGTTCGTGTTGCTGAATCAGGCTCTGGCACGCCTCGACATGGACCGCGATCCAAATCGTTTTGAGCCCCAGCCGCTGACGGACGCAGATCTCGGTCAAGGCTACGAAGTCCGCACGCAGCGAGTCCGATCGTCGAGACACGGCTACAATTTCGACGGGGTCTCGCGCCGCGAATTCATTCGTTTGACGTTCGGAGCTTTCAAGCAAGCTGGCTTGGAAGACTCACTGGTTCAGGAACTCGAGCGGTTGGCGAGGTCGGGGCGGCAACAAGCGTTGCGGATCTTAGCTCAAGTCCGACGGCACCAGGGACTGGCCGATGCCGCGTTGAAGTTGGAGTTGGAATACATCACGCGTCGCGAATTTCCCGTGTTTTCAGCAGCTTGGCGGCGTGGTCTCGCGTACGAAGCCGCCAATCAGCCCGAGCAAGCGGCCTCGCACTACGAACAGGCGCTTCAGGCTCCGTTCACGCCTCCTGACTTGCCGGACAAACAAGAGGAGACCCAAACCAACCGGTACGCAAGCGCGATGTTTGACATGGCGATCAGCAGTCGGCAATTCTCGAAACGCGATTCACACGTGCAACTGCTACAGGAACTCAGTCGATTGTATGCCGGTTTGGGCAAATCGGACGCGGCCTACGAAGCGACACTCCGCGCTCTGGAAATCGATCGATCATCGATGCAGTCGGCGTCGAGCTTGTCGCAACTCGAACAGCGAGCGCGCGTGTTGGGACGTCGGGAGCACTTGCTAACGTGGCTTGGCGAACAATTGCAGAAGACCGACAACGCAGCGATTCACGCGGAAGTCCATTGGCTGCTGAAAGACCACGCCGCCTGCGCGAAAGCCGCAGCGAAGGACCGCGACGGTTTCCAGCGGTTCCGGGAGCGATTCACTGCGGCAGGCAAACCGCTACGGCATATGTTTCTGACTGAGATCGTGGCCGCTCAGCCCGCGAATCATCGGGCACATCTCGAATTGCTCGACGTCGCCAACCGGTTCACTCCGGAACATACCATTCCGTTGTTTGAACAGCTCACGGATCCCAAAGTTTCCGTCGAGTTGGCTTATCGCACGGGTACACTCAGCCGCACAAAGTTTTGGAACTACTACGATGTCGTTTATCGCCTGCTGCGGATGTATGAGTCGGTCGGTCGCACGCGCGATCTGTGCGAATTGGGAGTCAAGATCGCCGGTGATTACGAAGCGGCTAAAACCGATGCGGAGTTGCGGCGGCAGTTGTTGCGGCGTGGCTCAAGCGACAACTTGCCTGATTTCTTCAACGATTGCATGGCGCTGGTCATTCAGCACGCGGACAAATCGACGATCGGGCGATTGCGTGAGCTGTGGAAAGACGCCGACTCACCCGCGCGACGGCAACTTGAGCGACGGATCACGGGTCAACTTCCGCACGTGAGCCCGGACGCGGATGTCCCTTGGGCGAATGCGCCGACGGGAGTTCGCATGATCGTGTCGCACGACGACGTCCACAGCATGACGATCGATGACCGGCACGTTTATACGGGTCACCCCTGGGGAGTCGTGGTTCGCGGGTTCGACGGTCAACCGGTCACTCAGATTGCCTTGGGACAAACCGTGCATGCGTTGGCGGCGGCAAACGGTTGGATTTGGGCCGGCACGACTCGCGGACTTTATCGCATCGAACGCGACACGTGGCGCGTCGCCCACATCTGGTTGCACAATGATGTCCCCGCTGAAAAACGCTATGCCAAGGCGTTTCCTGGTTCGGAGGACTATTGGTTCGACAACAAGGTTTACAGTCTGACGCCTGACGGCGACGACTTGTGGATCACGCTGCATCGCAACGTCCAACGACTCCATGTCCCCACGCTGACGTTGCGAGCGTTCTCGTATCGAGAACTGAAATCAAGCGGTTGGACCGGCTATACCGAAGTCATTCCCCAACGCGACTATGTCTGGATCAGCGGCGGCAGCACGTTGATGCGTTACGACCGCAAGCTGGATTCGTGGGAGCAAGTCACTTTCGGCAAACGATCCGTGCGGCTGATCGGGATCGTGGATGGCGAGGTGCTGGTCGAAGTTTATCTCGAACAATCGCGTCGCAGTCATCGTCCGGGGATCGTGGATCGCGACACGTTGGAGGTCTCCGTGATTCCCGTCACCGACCGCCAATTCCTCGAAGGACACGGAACGTTGAGCGATTTCGGTCGCGACTCGGACGGG
>JAQBZS010000787.1 GCA_027622115.1 Planctomycetota bacterium
ACTCCTGCCCGTCGACCTGTGACGGGCAGGAGTGGAGTGCCCGTCCTACACCCAGAAACGGAAGATCCGTTTTTCGTTGATGGATTCGCCGGTCGCCGGTTGATACGGAGTATTCATCTCCAGCGGCCAAGTCGACATGAGCCGCAATATCCTCGGTGCCGATCCTGTTTCGTTTTATCTATCGACCGGGTGTGAATTTGTCGCAACATTCGCCGTCATCCGGCTCTTGGCCGCGAATGAGATATTAAACTTCGACGGCAGCAACTCGCCAAACGGCGGGCATCATTCCGGTCGTCGTGCCTTTGGTATTCCTCATCAATCGATGGTGTTGCTGATCACGGATTCGCTGCGGGGTCAAATGATGCAAGGAGCGATGCCGGCCGGTCGGAGCGTGGATCGCGTGATCCAGCTCGATATCGAACGGATCCGATTGAAAACGCGAATACGACAGTGGTTCCGAAAGAGTGGTCGATGAGAATTCTGTTCCTTTCCAACGTGTTCCCAACGCCGAGCCAATCGACACGGGGCACATTCAATCGGACGCTGGTTGCGGCGCTTTCGCGTAAGCACGCGGTCCGCGCGATCGTGCCCGTGCCCTGGACGGAGGAATTTGGCGATCTGTTTCGATCCGGTTCCAAGCTCGGTCGCGATCGCACGGATTGGGTCGACGGCATTCGCGTCGACTATCCACGGTTTTACTACCCGCCGAAAATACTGCGGGCACAGTATGGCCGCTGTATGTGGTGGTCCGCTCGCAAGACGGTGTCACGCGTGACGCAAGAGTTCGCTCCCAACGCCATCGTGGCGTATTGGTCGCATCCAGATGGTGAAGTCGCGATCCGAGCCGCGCGGCAGGCGGGCATCCCGGCGGTCGTGATGGTTGGTGGAAGCGACGTCCTAATCCTGGCTCGGCAATCCAAATCGCGTCGCCGAGCGATCGTGTCCGTCCTGAATCACGCGGATGCGGTGGTGTGCGTGAGCCAAGATATCGCACGGCATGTGGGTGAATTCGGCATCGCGCACGACAAGATTCATGTTGTCTATCGAGGCGTGGATGCTCAACGTTTTCATGTTCGCAACGACGGCGAATTGCGAAGTGAAATCGGCGTCGATCATCAACAGCGAATCTTGCTGTCGGTGGGGCGGTTGGTGCCGGTCAAGGGTTTCGACACGCTGATTGATGCGTACGCGGAACTCCGACAAAAACGAGCGGACTTTCGGGCCTACATCGCCGGAGCGGGTCCACTGCGATCCGCCCTGCAACGACAAATCGACCAATTGCAGCTCGGCGATTGCGTTTCGCTGATCGGAAACACGTCGCCCGACGAGTTGGCTCGGTGGTATCAAGCGGCGGATGTTTGCGTGCTGTCGAGCCGTTCGGAAGGCGTCCCCAACGTGATGCTGGAATCGATTGCGTGTGGGACTCCGATCGTGGCCACCGAAGTTGGCGGCATCGCGGAAATCGCGGACCCGAATCACGATCGACTGGTGCCGGCCGGCGATCATGGCGCCCTGGCAAACGCGATCGACGACCAACTAGGACGTCTCGCCGCAACGGATGATCAAACTCCACCGGAACGAGCGTTCGAACCGTGGAGTTGGCATCGTTCCGCAGATGAACTGTCGGCGATCCTGGAAAACTTGACTCGCAAACCCGCAGAGACTCGTCAAGTCTCACCGTCGAAGCAAACGGTGTCATCCTTACAACTGCACTAAATACTTCGTGCCCTATTTCCTGACACGCCGATATGTTGAAGTCCGTGAATATCGCCGATCGCCGTGGGAAACGCGTCCTAGATTTGCGGGGACCCATTTCTTTGGCGAGGTGACATCATGACCGTGGTTCGAGGAACGTTTGACACATCCTTCTTGCAGTTACGAGTTCCCGTGATTCGGGCCAAACGTCAGCCCGAGCCGTTGCCGACATACCGACAAATCGTGCGTGCGATCATGGCGCGAGTTCTGCCTCGCAGCCGGTTCATGGTGGATGTCCCTAAGACAAAAGGCAGGGCCTGTCTCACGTTTGAGGACGGTCCACACCCGGAATACACGCCACGGATCTTGGACGTCCTCAAAGCGGAAAAAGTGACAGGGACGTTCTTCTTGATCGGCGAGAAATCGCAAGCTCACCCTGACATCGTGCGTCGAATCGTCGACGAAGGCCATGTCGTGGGAAATCACACGTGGACTCACCCGCATCCCGGCACGTTGAGCGGCTCGGCGTTGGTCGAGGAAATTGAATCGACGGATCGGCTGTTGAACGAACTGACCGGCAAGTCCCCGCGATTGTTTCGTCCACCGATGGGCAAGCTCACCATTCGTGAATTCGCGCGCGTGTGGCGGATGAGTAAGTCGATTGTGTTGTGGAACAATGATCCCAAGGACTTTGCCTGCGGCTCGTCCTACGAGTTACGAGCGAAGTTGTCTCGGAGACCGATCGAACCGGGCAACATCGTGCTGATGCACGACAATCAGCCGTTTTCCGGCGACGTATTGTCCGAAACCATCAGCCATGCAAAGCGACGCGGCATTCGCTTCAGTGAATTGCCGATTCAATAAATGGCATTTTAGGAACGTGCCCAATCAAAACTCCCCAATCAAAAATCACAAATCCCATCATGTCGAAGCGAGTTCTCATCATCGCCTATCAGTTTCCACCGGTTGGTGGAGCCGGCGTGCAGCGCGTCTCGAAGTTCGTCAAGTACTTGCCGGATTACGGATGGTCGCCGACGGTGTTGACGGTTTCGAATCCGTCGGTGCCGGTGTTCGACGAAAGCCTGCACGCGGAGGTGCTGGGAACGGTCGATATTCGCAAGGCTCGGACACTGGAACCCGGATACAAAACTAAGCGTGCCGTCGCCGCGTCCGCTCAGGGATCGAAGTCCAAGTTTAAGAGCATGATTAAGAACGGCGTCCGAGCAGCCGCCAATCTGGTCTTGCAGCCCGATCCACAAATCCTGTGGTTTCCGAATGCGATCCGTGAAGGTCGCAAGATCTTGGCGGAAGGCGGCTTCGAAGCAATTGTGGCCACCGGCCCACCGTTCTCGTCGTTTCTGGTGGCTCGAAAACTGAGCCGCGAAACCGGTATTCCGTATGTGCTGGATTATCGAGACGAGTGGGATATCAGTAATGCTCTGTGGGAAAACAAACGCCAGGGCCGTTTGTCGCTGGCGATCCAGAAACGACAACAACGCACCGTGCTCCGTGACGCCTCGGTCGTGATCGCCACGACAAACTCCAGTCTGGATTCGCTGGCACAACGCTGCCAACAAGCACGCAGTTCGGCCAGCACCGAAGTCATTTTCAACGGCTTCGATCCAGACGACATCCAGGCCGCCATTTCAACCGCACGTGCCAATCCCAAGCGGCGTCGGGAAGCAACCGAAACGCCAAAACGCTATCGAATGGCATACGTGGGAACGCTATGGAATCTGACGTCCGTCGAACCGCTGGTCGATGCGATCTTGTCATTGGCCAAACGGGATCCGGAATGCCTGTCGTATTTGGAACTTGTGTTTGCGGGACGCCGAACCGAACCGCAGGACGCCATGCTGGATCGACTGGAATCCACGCCCGTAAAGATGGATCGACGCCCCTATGTGGATCATCCGCAGGCCGTGGAATTGATGCACGCCTCGGATGCGTTGTTCCTGTCGCTGACCGATGTGTCCGCCGCTCGCCGAGTGATTCCCGCCAAGATGTTCGAATACATGGCGGCTCGGAAACGCGTGTTGGGTGTGATGCCGCAGGGCGACACTTGGGAATTATTGGCTGAGTATCCCGGATCGGTGCTGCATGTCCCGGGCGATGTGTTCGGCATTCGAGACAGTTTGCTCACCGAAATTGATTACTTCCGAGAATTCGGGACGCAGGAGTTCGACTATGTCAATCTGCGTCAATTCTCAAGACAAGTATTAACAGGGGAACTCGCCGAGATTCTCGATTCGTTACGCGTCCGCGACGACGAACTTCGAGAGATTCCAAGTTTGGACAAATCGGTGCCGATGACCGAATCAGCGACCGTGGGACACATCGACGACTAAACGCTTTCAATCTAATTGGACAGCGCCACTTCGGCGTTCGGTCGTTTAACCGCACGCCGTAGGCACGCGCGTTTGTGGACCTCTCGCGGCCGAAACTACCAAGAACTGTTGAGAGGCGTTTTCACTTCTCA
>JAQBZS010000788.1 GCA_027622115.1 Planctomycetota bacterium
CACACGGCGATCGAATCGAACGGCCTTGTTGAAGATGTCGGCATATTCGCCGACCTCGATCTCTTGTTCGGTGACTTTCACCATCGTCAGGCCGAATTGTTTCTCGAGATCACCGGCGTTGAAGGATGGGTTTTCGCGAAGGATGCGTTCGGTCTTGAGAGCCGTTTCGAGCTTTTGACGCCCGCGTTGCAGCACTCTCATGACGGTGTCGCGATCCTCCAATGCCACTTTGTTGCCGAGACTCTGCAACCGATTCAACACGTCGATGTTGTTCACCAGATCGTTGAATTCGTCGACTTCTTCCAGCAACGGAACCAGCGTCTTCGTGCTTTCCTGGTCTTGCAGCAACAGATTTCGAGCCGTCACAAAAGCGACGCCCGCCGCCAGCAGAGCGATCAACACACCAACCAGCGCCAGTTTTTTCATCTTCCCGATCAGCCCGATGATCAACAACAAGGCCCCGCACAACAGAAACGGTGCCGCCAATCCGAATGGATATCGGGGAAAACGTCCCGCCATTCCGCGTTGGGCCGCGCTCAGCGCGTCGGGACCGCTCCACTCGGCGACTTGCGAAGGGGCGATGAACAACGGCTTCAACTCGCCGCTTTGCAAGTGCGACGTCTCATTGTCACAGCCTGCCAGCCAAGCGCAACACAAAACGACCGCCACAGCAAATCGAGGTGATGGACTAGTCATGAGTCGCTCGCACCATTTCCGATGTGAACTGTCCGATGCTCTCGATCGCGTCTTCAACCGGCAGGTTTTCGTCGTGAATCGCATTGATCCTGCGCACGACCGCCGAACCGACGATCACACCGTCCGCGAACTCACGAAGTTGCGCAGCCTGCTCCGCGTTTCCGATTCCGAATCCGACCGCCAGCGGTAAGTCCGTCTCGCCGCGCAACGTGTCGAGATAACCTCGCAAGTGATCCGGGAGGCCGGTCCGTTCGCCGGTGATTCCGGCTACGGCGATGCAATACACAAACCCACTGGCGGCTTTGACGATCTTCTTGATCCGTGCCAGCGGAGTGGTCGGGGCCACAAGTTGGATCAAATCCAGACCGGCTTCGCGAACCACGTCCACAAACTCGTCCGCCTCGTCACCGGGCAGATCCGGCACAATCAAGCCCGAAAATCCTGCATCGACACATTGCCGCACGAAACCGGCAGGCCCGATTCGAAACACGATCGAATACGACACCATGGCCAACAGCGGCGGGATATCGTGATGTTCTTTCAGTTCGCGAAAGGCTCGAAAAATATCCGGGACTCGAATGCCGCGTTCGAGTGCGTGCGTAAACGAAGTTTGAATGACCGGTCCATCCGCAATCGGATCACTGTACGGAAAGCCGACTTCGATCAGATCCACACCCGAGACAGCGAGCCGACGGACGAGCAACTTGGTGGCATCCAAGTCGGGATCGCCAGCCGAAATGTACGGCATGAAGGCCGTGGCGTTTTGCGACTTCAGTCGTTCAAACGTTTCGCGAATTCGAGACATGGACGGGGCACAACTTGCTGAACGTTGTGAAGAATTGCAGTCACGCGAAGAGCCGCGTTGGAGCCTGTGAGCATCCTGAAACCCTCGGGTGGAATCAACCCACCCGTCACACGGACCCGTCGCTGTCTGCCATCAAATCCGGAAACCATTGTTGAACACGTACCTCGCGTGCCAACTCAATCACCTTTGAGTTGAATGCTGCTGGGCTCAATTCGAAAGACCTGCAACGAGGCGGGGTGGCGGACTTGCGCTTCGGTGAGCATGAACACGTCCTTGCCGTTGGCGGCTTCTTTCAGATCCACCACGACCTTCAAAGCACTTGGGGCAACAAATTGAAACACGCGTTCCGCTCCGGTGAACGTGACTCGAACTTCATTGGCCGTGAGGTTCGTTTTCAACAATTCCGTTGGCACATTGCGGTACTCGACCGGGAGAACAAATGTTCGCTGAACCATGCCCCGATCCGACGCCACCGCCAGCCACGCGACCAATGCCAACACGAGTGCGGCGACGCGCGTTCTGGGATGTCGCCAGAGGAATGATCCCACGATGTGGCTACGTTGATTCGGCCTTTGCGAATGCATGCCGAGATGGGCCGACAAGGCTTCGCGAAGTGCGTCGCGACTGATGTTGCGGCGTAGTTCACCATTTACCGCGAGCCCCACTTCACCTCGCTCTTCCGAGACCACCACGACGAGTGCATCGGTGCGTTCGCAGAGCCCAACGGCGGCTCGATGCCGTGTTCCCAAGCCCCGTGATTTTGCCGGATCGTCCGACAGCGGTAGATGGACGCCGAAGCGCGTGACGAAGCCGTTCTCGATGGTCACGGCTCCATCGTGGCCGCTGGAATTCGGGTCGAACACACTTTCCAGCAAAGGCTGGCTGATTCGTCCATGCAACTCGACACCGCCTTCGATGTGCAAGTTGAACGGCTCGGATCCGGCCAGCACGATCAGTCCGCCGCGACTTTGCGTTGCCAAGGCAAAGGCCGTGTTCAGCAGAGTCTCGACGTGCGGCCGAGTTTCGAGGTGACCGAGTCGCTTGCGTAGCCGAACCGTCAGAATCGCTCGTTCCACCGCCCGGCGGATGTCGTCTTGGAACACGACCACAAACACCACCACGGCCACGGAACCGCCGAAGCGAAAGACCAGCGAGGTCAGATAGAGATCAAAGGATTCGGCAATCAGATACAGGCCGAACACCAAACCGCAGCCGATCGCCAAGCCACGCGACGCATTGCTTTGCGACCAACGCAACAACACATAAAGGCAAGCCGCGACCAACAGGACATCGGCCACGTCTGCCATTCGCATGTTTGCGAGATTCTCGATCATGAAATTTGTGTTTTCGACGCATCCAATCGGCTGAGTTTCGTCAACGGACGACAGTATCCCGCCTTACCACGGAGATGGATCGGCGACCAAGTCTCGCCCGACAGCGGCTATTGCCGTGATCGAAGACTCGGTCGCCGACCCACCTCACGCGAGAAACGAAACACTCGCGGTCAGGAAAGCAACGTGAAGTCGCAATCGTTCCGCGCAGGATCCGTGAGGATCGAGGCCGTCCGCTGACGAAACCAGCCGACCGGCCAATGTCGTCGGTCGCCGTGGTGTTCGTGAAGACTCTCGCTCATCGACACGTTACGCAACCGTCCGCGATTCCGAAACCGGTGACGTTGGAGAATTCGAATTCGAGACCAACGAAAAACAGTCTTTCGATGAGCCGTTTGGGCGCTTAGCCCCGGTTTCCCGCATTTCACCGAAACCGTGGCTAGCGCCAAAACGGCTAATGAAGCATGCGTGCCGGTGCCGCAATACGCAGCCCTCCCGGCATCTACTATTGATCTCCCGGCCCGACAACTTCGCCGCGATCCCCGATCGACTTCAGCGCAACCAGCAAGTGCCGAACGAGCCGCCAGGCTCCGAGCTTTGCTTTCAGCCTTCATCGCATCGAGCTGATGTTGGCTGCCGCCCTTGCTGATCCTGGGTGGAATCTCCGGTGCGGGGATTGTGACGATCAAGGATATTTTCGTTCGCGAATTCTGAGTCGCCAACGGGTTGTGTCGGATGGCGACGAAGCTGAATATCATCCCGCGAAGCTTGAACGAGTCCGGTCGGGCCGGCTCCCACCGGCCGATCAAACCACATGAGGTCGGAACCGACCCGCCCCACTATTTACCCCGAGGAGACGCGTCCATGAAACTTCGGACTTTCGCACTGTGTTTCGCAACGTGTTACATGACGGCATCGGCGAGTCATGCGTTCGCAGGAAACTGGCCGGCTTGGCGAGGCGTCGATGGCAGCGGCATCAGCACGGAAACGGATCTGCCGGAACGCTGGTCCGCGACGGACAACATCCGCTGGAAACTGTCGCTCCCCGAAGCCTGCAACTCGACACCCATCATCTGGGAAGACCGCGTTTTTCTCACGCAAGGTTTGGACGGTGGTCGTCAGCGAGCCCTATTGGCCATCGATCGCAAGTCGGGCAAGCAGTTGTGGCAACAGTCCGTTCCGTGCGAGACCAAGGAAACCACGCATCGGCAGAATCCGCCCTGCAGCGGCTCGCCGATTACCGATGGCCGAGCAGTCTATGCCAACTTCGCATCCGGCGGAGTGCTGGCTTGCTCGCTGGACGGCAAACGTTTGTGGCACCGCGATTTGGGTCCGGTGTTG
>JAQBZS010000789.1 GCA_027622115.1 Planctomycetota bacterium
ATATTTCGGGTCGCTCGCAGGCTGTGTCGTTGCTCATTTCCGCCGAATCTGCATATCGCGACCGAACAAATCGATAAAAACTGCCTCTTGCGTTCTTTCCTCTTTTCTCAGCGCATCGCGGACGATAACATCCCGAGTCCATCCGCCCGCTATCGTGGGCAGATCCCGCCTAACTTCCTCAGCGTCATGCCATTTCTTCCCCCTCGCCCCTTGGAGCGCGTCACAATGCCCACTCCCCGTCTGTAAAGTCGGTCGCTATCCAGTGAGACGGATGCGGCCAAAATGCCGCTCCGCCAAACCAGCACCGGAGTGGATTCGGTTGACGCTCACAAGGCCGCAGAGATGGACATCGCATGCGGCAGAATCAGTGGTCGACACTGATCGGTTTTCAGTTGTAACTGCAACTGATCCCAAACGTCTTCAAAGCACGGAAGACATCCCCGGCTAGGACGCATTCGGGGACCTCGATTGTCCGACCGTGCCGGCAGCTCCAAATCGGAATGCCAAAGTCTCGTGGCCCGAGCCTCAATTCTCGCGGTCGTTCTCCCTTCCTGTTCCCGCACTAGCTTCAGAACAATGACCCTCCAACGCATTCGCAACCTCGGCGTGTCCGCACACATCGATTCTGGCAAGACCACCCTCACCGAACGCATCCTGTATTACTCGGGACGCATTCACCGCATGCAGGAGGTTAAAGGCAACGACGGAGGTGCGACGATGGACTTCATGGAGTTGGAGCGGGAGCGAGGCATCACCATTGCGTCGGCCGCGACATCCGTGGAATGGAAGGATCACGCCATCAACGTGATCGACACTCCCGGCCACGTGGACTTCACCGTGGAAGTCGAGCGCAGCCTGCGAGTGCTTGATGGAGCCGTGCTGGTGCTGTGTGCCGTCGGCGGCGTGCAGAGCCAGTCGCTCACGGTCGACCGACAAATGAAACGGTATAAGGTGCCGAGGATCGCATTCATCAACAAGATGGATCGCACCGGGGCCGACCCGTTTTCCGTCGTCGAACAAATTCGCGACAAATTGGGCGTGACTCCGTTGATGCTGCAAATCCCGATCGGCTGCGAAGTCAACTTCGAAGGGATCATCGATCTGGTCCGCATGCAAGCCGTCTATTTCGACGGCAGCAACGGCGAGACCATCCGGCGCGAAGACATCCCCGCGGGATTGATCGAGCAGGCGGAAACCGCGCGGACGGAGATGCTGGAAACGCTTTCGATGTTCAGTGACGAACTGATGGTCGCCCTACTCGAGGAAAGCGAAATTGACGAGTCCTTGGTCCGCAAAATCCTGCGTGACGCCACGTTGGCTCAGGAAATCACGCCCGTGATGATGGGCACTGCCTATCGCAACAAGGGCGTGCAGGAGTTGCTGGACGGGATTATCGCATACCTTCCCAGTCCGCTGGATCGCGAAATCGACGCCAATGACAATAAGGGCGCTCCGGACGAAGACGGCAAACAGCCCGTCGTCAAGCTGTCGGCGGATGTGGATGCACCGCTGGTTTCAATGGCGTTCAAGACCGTCGTCGAAAACTTCGGACAGTTGACCTACTTCCGTATTTATCAGGGCCGTCTCCGCAGAGGAGAATCGTACGTGAATTCGCGCACCGGCAGGTCCGTGCGATTCGGGCGCATGGTGCGTATGCATGCGAACGACCGCGTGGAACTGGAAGAAGCCACCGCAGGCGACATCATCGCCGTTGTCGGCGTCGATTGTGCGTCCGGCGATACGTTTTGCGCGGACGGCGTCAATGTGTCTCTGGAAAACATCTTTATTGCCGAACCGGTGATTCGACTCTCCGTCGAACCGCTCAAGCGTGATGGAGCCGATCGACTCAGCAAAGCACTCGATCGCTTCCGTCGCGAAGACCCCACGTTCCAAGTCACGACCGATCAAGAATCAGGCCAAACGATCATCGCCGGCATGGGGCAGTTGCACCTTGAGGTCTACATCGAACGTATTCGCCGCGAATACCGCTGCGAACTGCTGGTTGGTGAGCCACGAGTGGCCTATCGAGAACGACCGACGCAAGTGGTCGAATTCAATCATCGTCATCGCAAGCAGACGGGTGGTTCGGGTCAATACGCACACGTCGTCGGTCGTCTGGAACCGCTGCCGGATGACGCCGAATTGACGTATGAATTCGTTGACGAAATCTCGGGCGGTCGTATTCCCAAGGAATACATCCCCAAAGTGAACGAGGGCTTTCGCCAGTCCTTGGTCAAGGGCCCGCTTTGCGAATGCGAAGTGGTCGGTGTCCGCATGGTGCTGGTCGACGGCAGCTATCACGACGTGGATTCGTCCGAAATGGCTTTCAAGATTTGCGGTTTCAATTGTGCTCGCGATGTTCTCAAGAAGGCGGCTTGTGCGTTGCAAGAGCCGATCATGAAACTCGAAATCGAGATCCCGGAAGAGTACCAAGGTCCGGTGACCGGCCATATTTCGAGCAAGCGCGGCATCATGACGTCGGCCGATACTCGGCAAAACATCTGCGTGATTCTGGCAACCGTGCCGTTGGCCTCGATGTTCGACTACGCCAACGAACTGCGTTCGATGACGCAGGGCAAAGGCACGTTCAGCATGGAGTTCTCGCACTACGGCACGGTCCCGAAGAGCATTCAGGAAGAGGTCATCGCCGAACGCCGAGCCCAACTGTCCGGTAAGCTCGCCTTGGTCGGATTCGGGCTCGGCCGATTGCGGTTTGGACCACATGTCTGCACGAGCCGATTTTTCAATGCGTTGATTCTGCGGGTTTCGAAGTGCGGTTGAGTGAGTCGGTAAGGCCGTGCCATTCTTCGCGCTTCAGTTTACACTTGGCGTCGAGGGGGGAAGCAGATGCTCCCGCTTTCTTGACGGACGCGGAACTGAGCAACTGACAGGCAGGGTTAACGCAGGTCGAGCGCTGATCTCAGACAGTCGTCGAGTTGCTGCATCAACGATTCTGACAGGTGCCCGATTACGTGAATCACACGATGCTTACGCACGGTCGCAATGTTACTGCACTTCACGAGGGACGGGCCGCTGAGACCTGTTTGGGTACCCTCGGGCGAGTTTGGATCGACGAGCAATGTGGTATGTTGACTGGCGTCACTGAGATTTCCCGTGATCATCGCCAGAATCGTATTCCCGAGCCGGTTGTTGGCGGAATCCGACTGGATCACGACTGCCGGCCGAATCTTCTCGTCGGGTCTGTCCTGGAAAGGAAACGGGACCACCACAACGTCCCCGCGTCTCATTCCTGCCTCCCATATTGCTGGTAGCTCTCAAGTAACGGGTCATTGGCATCATCCTCAACCATGATTTCGTTGATCGAGACAGCGCCTTCATCGGGATCGTAATCGTCAAGCGCCAGCAATGACTTGATGCGCTCGTATGCAGCCTGTTCGACCAGAACATAGGTTTGCTTTGTCTGCGGGTCGATCACGACTGGCTCGGGAGCCCCAAGCTCCTGTCGCTGCTGTTCGGTCAGTTCGATCATTGATGTCTCCACGCGTCTGCTTGAATCCAACGGGTAGCATACATCACCCGCAGCGGCGCGCCGTCCCATGGAGGCGTCGATGCGTTCGGGGTTCCGCATTCCGGTTGCCGGCTTGGCCGAGGTCGCGAAGCGAGTTTCGAGAACGGGCGTTCCAAGCGGAAGCTTGGAAGCGCGGGAAACCGTTTCCTTTCGGCTAATCGGCTGCGAAATCCAAGTGTGGCCGAATGACCGCCAGTTGTGTCGTGCTGAGTTTGGAAACTCGTAGCAAATCGTCGCTCGATGAAAACGGTCCGTGCCTCTCGCGGTGACGGACAATTTCACGAGCGAGCTGCGGGCTGATTCCGTCGAACTGCGACCATTCCACCCACGTTGCGGTATTGGCATTCAGACGATACTCGTAGGTGTCGGCGTGATGGATGGTGACTTCCACCATCCCCCACCCGCTGAGTCGAATCCAATGAATTGCCGACAGCACCAGGACTATGGCGACCAGCACGATGATCCACACGTGATCGCTGCGTTGCGGATGCACGTCGGAAGCTGAATTCCTCGCAGACTCGACTGGCGTTACCGGCCGCGAGGAAGAGCTGGTCGAAGGGTGCGACAAGATGATTCGCTTCCTGGTTGCGACCGTCAAACAGCCACAACAATGACTAATGGATTAGCCGTTTTGTGTGAG
>JAQBZS010000790.1 GCA_027622115.1 Planctomycetota bacterium
GTTTTACTCCTCACGCGCGTGCCTACGGCGTGCGGTTAAACTAGCGAACGCCGAAGTGGGGCTGTTCAACTAGGGAACAGAATTAACGAGCGGTCGACAACCGACGGCAGATGATGGCTCGCGCCTTGCCGGCGACTCTGGCAAAGAACAAGGTCGCCCGTTCGTGGCCCTGGCCGAGCGGCAACTTGCGGCGGACGGATTCGACGTTGACCGGGATGTGACGGCACTTGATCTCGACATCCGCGAACGCGTGCTCGCGGAAGTAGCTGCGGATTTGGCGGTCGTTGTTGGGCAAGTCCGCCAGGACTTCGAAACATCTCACAAACGGAGAATCCGTCGGCGTGTCGGCTGTGAGATATTCTTCGGCGTCGTCCAATCGCTGAACTTGAAGTCGTTCGCAAAGCAGATCCACTAGACCGGACCGCACGACGGCAGGGTCGGGATCCAGCACGTATCCGCCGAGCGGCCCGACGTCGGTCCACGCGGAAAGTGGATCGCCGCTCAAAGTCTCGGCCGCCGGAAGCACTGTGGCTCGCCAGGCATCCGTTCCTGCGAGTTCTCCGAACCAGACCGTGGCTTCCTTGCATTCGCCGTTCACGCTGATGAGTTCGATTTCCGCGTTCGAGAACTTGCCCGGAAAATTGCCGGCGGGCGACAACTTGATTGCGCCGCCTCGACAACGCCGCTGCAACTCTTGCAGAAACTCCAGTCCCGGTTGGCAATCTTCGATCCGCAATGTCCGACGGCCCGCGCGGCCCGTACGACGATCGGGATCGATGTGAACCAGACAATCCGCGAGCGGAATGGTCGTGGCGTCGCCGCAAACCGGCGTCACTCGTTCTGCAACGTCGTAGGATTCGCAGTTCCAGCCGGTCAGCAAGCACTGCGATTCGACACAATCCACGGCCACCGCCTCCGTGACGGCACCCGTATTCCCGGCGATCGCGATGCTGTCGCCGCCGATGCCACAGCACAGATCCATCACACGACCGTGAAAGCGAGCGGCCTTGTGTCGCGCGACGGCTTCGGGCGTGGCCTGTTCCAATCCGGTGCGACTGAACCACATCGCATCGGCTCGACTGAATTTCGAGCGAGCCTTGGCACGTAACTCGTGCAGTTGCAACGCCGCTCGGACAACGTCGTCGGGGTACTGTTTGCGGAGCCGCTGCTGCAACGCGAGTTCCGACGAAGCGGACGACGACGATCCGAGTGTTTCGAATAACTCAGGGTGGGATCTCAACTCGCGAAGGGCCTGCATTTCCGATTCGCTAGAAGTCATCATTGCCTGCTTCAAGCACCGACAGGAACGCCTTTTGTGGGATCTCGACTTGGCCGAATTGCTTCAGGCGTTTCTTGCCCTCTTTTTGCTTGGCCCAGAGTTTTCGCTTCCGAGTGATGTCGCCACCGTAGCACTTGGCGGTCACGTTTTTGCGCAGCGCGGAAATGGTTTCGCGAGCGATGATCCGTCCGCCAATCGCGGCTTGCAGCGGAATCTCGAACATGTGCTTCGAGATCTCCGACTTCAGCCGCTTGACCAATGCTCGGCCGCGTTTTTCGGCCGACGAACGATGCACGATCGTGGACAGCGCATCCACTTTGACGCTCTTGACCAAGATGTCCATCTTCACGAGATCCGCAGGCTTAAAGCCGATGATCTCGTAATCCATCGTGCCATAGCCTCGCGTGGCACTCTTCAACTTGTCGTGCATGTCGTACACGATTTCGGACAGCGGCAGCTCGTACACGATCTGGGCTCGCTTCGAACCCAGGTATTCGGTGCTGCGATAGGTGCCGCGACGGTCCTCGCTGAGTTGCAGGATCACGCCGATGTTTTCGACGGGAACGATGAAGTTGACGCGCGCCACAGGCTCGCGGAATTCGGCAATGGTACCGGCGTCGGGCACATCCACCGGGTTGTCGATGACGCAAACTTCGCCGCCGCGGAGCAGCAATTCGTAGGTCACGTTGGGAGCGGTTTGAATCAGATCGATGTCTTGTTCACGTTCGAGCCGCTGTTGGACGATTTCCATGTGCAGCATGCCGAGGAACCCGCAGCGGAAGCCGAAGCCCAAGGCGTCGCTCGCTTCCGGCACGAATGAAAAGCTGGAATCGTTCAGACCCAGCTTCTGCAATTCCCCGCGAAGCTTTTCGAAGTCCGTGGCATCGATGGGATACATGCCGCAAAACACCATTTGCGTGGGATTCTTGTAGCCGGGCAGCGGTTGCGGGGGCAGGCATTGCGGATCGGCGACGGTGTCACCCACATGCACGTTGGCGAGGTTCTTGATCCCTGTCAGCAAATAACCCACCTGCCCCGGACCAAGTTCCTGACACTGCACCATCTGCGGACGAAACTGACCCAATTCGATGACATCGAAATTGGCTTTCTGTTTCATGAAGCGAATGATCTGCCCTTTGCGAATCGTGCCTTCGACCACCTTGATGTAGGTCACGACGCCGCGGAACGAGTCGTACTTGTTGTCGAACACGAGTGCTTGGAGCGGCGCATCGGGCTTGCCGGACGGTGGCGGAATGCGTTCGACAATGGCATCCAACACGGCTTCAATGCCGATTCCCATTTTGGCACTGACCAGCATCGCCCGTTCGGCATCCAGCCCGATCACGCTTTCGATCTCTTCCTTGACTTCGTCCACGCGAGTCACGGGCAGGTCGATCTTGTTGATGACCGGAATGATCTCCAGATTGGCTTCGATGGCTGCGTACGCGTTGGCGACGGTTTGGGCCTGCACGCCTTGGAACGCGTCGGCCAGCAGCAACGCCCCCTCGCACGCCGCGAGACTGCGCGACACTTCGTAATGGAAATCGACGTGGCCGGGCGTGTCGATCAGATTCAATTCGTAGGTTTCGCCCTGGTACACGTAGTTGATGGCCACGGTGCGAGCTTTGACGGTGATGCCTCGATCACGTTCGATGTCCAGGTCGTCAAGAATCTGGTCTTTGAACTCTCGAAGCGTGATGGCCCCGGTTTTGAGCAAGAATTGATCGGCGAGCGTGCTTTTACCGTGGTCGATGTGGGCCACAATGGAAAAGTTACGAATGCGTTTGGGGTCCATGTATTTGTGCTGACTTGGCAATCAAAGGCCGTCGGATGGGGTCAGGTTGAGTCAAAGAACGAGGCATGTTAGTGGGACGGCCAATTTCGCTCCATGCAGGACCGAGGCAGTTCTGCCGGTGCGCCACCACGCCGTTCTGTGGTATCGGCAGCGTTTTTCCTTTCCCCAGGCAATGACCGTTGCTTGTTTGGTGATAAATACCCACCGACGTGTCCAATGCGAAAAAACCAATAAATTGGTTGCACTTGGATAGGCGGAACGAACGTTCCAATCGGAGTGCGCATATTCCGACGTGTTCGGGGTTTACGGCTGAGATTGCCGATTTCAGCTTCAACGAACGGCAATTCTTGCAGGAAATTGCTGAGTGGTTCCGATGTTAAGCGTAGAGTTAGGCCAACATGTTGGGATTTGAATCCAACTGTTCGGGCCAATGTCGCGGCCAACTCTTTTGAGTGGCTCCACACCGGGTGGACCAGACATCCACACTCTATTTGCTTGCAGGGAATGGCGATGCTCGTACTAAGCCGCAAAAAGGACGAAAAGATCATCATCGGTGATCAAATCAAGATCATGGTCATCGAAATTCGCGGAGACAAAGTCCGCCTGGGTATCGACGCCCCGAAAGAGGTCAGCGTCCACCGGCAGGAAGTCTACGAGGCCATTCAGCGAGAAGTTGCCAAACCCAGCGTTTCCGTTGATTCGTAAAGCGTTCGGTCGGCTGGAATTTACCCGCCGCGTCTACGGCTGACGGTCCGCCAGGATCGGCGGTGGGGTCGTTGCCGTCGATGTTTATTGTGCGCCGTCGACGGTGAACGTCTCGGCTCCGTCGCCAGCGGTCAGGTTCGAGTCGGCGGTCGGCGCGAATTTGGGATCCTCGTGTTGAGCGTGAGGGAATCCCCGCCATCGTCCAGCGAGACATCCGCCGGCCAAGTTCAACCGACCGGCCACGTTGAAAGAGGCTTAGGTCGCCGCTGGAAATCGTGACGTCGGTCGCACCGGCGTCACGGCGGTTGTGGTTGCGCCATCAACTGCAAAATGGCCGAGTTGGCCGGTCCAATGCGTCTTGAGCTGGAAATTGCCGGCTAAGG
>JAQBZS010000791.1 GCA_027622115.1 Planctomycetota bacterium
TAAATCGCCAGATTGGCACACGCCGCCTCTTTTCCACGGTTTTCCATCGAATGGGACGATCGCACCCGCCACGCGGTGGGTGCCCTTGGTCACTTTCATGCGATGCTCAAAGACCGCAGCCTTCTTTTGGCCTTTGGTGTCGAAGGTGCTGACGGGTCTCCCGTTCAATTGCAATTGCACCCGCGCCGGGTCGGGACCGGCCTGATCACCCATGGCCTGGACGCGAATCACGTACTCGCCGTCCGCCGGGAAATTGAAATTGGCGGAAGCCGCGCCGGCGGACGCCAACACGACAAACCCACCGGCGAAACGTCCATCCGTCGCCAATGATCCCGGTTCGACTCGCAGTTTCACCGTTTGCGATGTCTCACGAATGATGGCTTTCGCGGTCACCTGTTCCGCAGCGTCGAGATATTTCTCCATCAGCAACGGTGGCAGCGACAGCACGTCGCCGATGTTGTCGAAACCATAGCCCACGTCATCGGATGGAAAATCCTTGGCGGGCTTAAAGTCGACACCCACGAGATCGCGGATGGTGTTGTTGTATTCGGCGCGATTGAGCCGGCGAATCGTGACTCTTCCCGGATCATTCACCAACTTGCAGTCAAAGTTGTTCAGCCGATCGTCAATCCAGCCCACGACTTGTGCGAGTTCATCGGCTGTCGGCTGCTTCGAGTCTTCGGGCGGCATGGCTTTGATTTGCAGCATGCTCAAGACGCGTTTCCATTCCTTGCGTCCCTTACGAGTGATCTCGTCAGGATCCATCTTGGAAACGTTGACATCGCCCTCGGCCATGTCGCCGCTGTGGCAATCCGCGCAGTATTTGGTGAAGAACGGCGCGACATGCTCTTTGTATTGATCGATCTGTTCCGGCTTGGCTGGTGGAGCACCGGCTCCCGCGTCCATCATCGGCTCGTCGCCGATCGCGTCGGAATCAGAAGCCGCCAGGAAGTGAATCGCTGCGAACGCGACCGATGCCACCATGACCGTTGCCACGGCACCGGTCGTCACCCAACGCCAGAGACCTCGTTTTGCCGTTTGGTCGCCGGAGTTCTGTGCGTTTGCAAACCGCTGGGCAACGGTTCCGGGGATTGGCGGTTGAGGCTTCCGAACCGATTGCGGCGGTTTCGGGCCGGCGTTGGCCGGTCGGGCGACGCCATTTCGAGTATTCCCCTTCCGAACGCCGGCTTGCTGGGCGACTCGTTTCGACGCGGCTTGTTGATTTGCAGGAGACGGCGACGAAGCATGTGGAATTGCCGCAGGTGCGTTGCCGGATCGACGAGTTTCATCGACGAGCGCATCGGCAGCGGCTTGAGCCTGCTGTGGAGCCACCAATTTCATCCAGGGTGGTGGCGGAGGTGGTGTCGCTTTTGATTGAACCGCGTGATTCGACTTTGCGGAGTGATTCGTGGACGCACTTCTCGACGTCGACGACTGCGGAGACTTTACGACCGATCTCTGGGGCAACGCGGCGTTGAGTACCGGTCTCGGAACGACATACTCGCGATCACAGCCGGATTGCGGACAAGAAAACCGCTTCCCAGCCAGCGCAGCGTTGACGTGGAATTGATTTCCGCATCCTTTACAAGTGATCCGAATTTGCATGGGCACCGAATTCCAAGCATTGTGTCGACAAGAGTGCAACTATTTCGAGTTTCCTGAGTCTCCGGATTCTATGTGCTCTCCACCGACCCCGCGTCGGCGGAAGCACGACTGACAAGCTACCGGCTTTCATCTCATCAACCATCCCGTCGCTGCTTCCGCTCGTGCTCGTCGTCTCGGCTTGTTTGAGAAAAATGGGCCGGGCTCTTTAGTAGCTTGTCAGTCGTGGCTTCCACCGGCACGGGGCCGGTGGAGAGCACATCGAAAACGGTAGTGTGAGCGAGTTTCAATGCTATGCAGTAGTCGAATTGAGAAGCAAGACGCCGTGAATCAGCATCCCGTCCGCTTGATCGTTTCGGCATAACGTGCCAACTCTCACTTCGATGCGTTGATCAACTCGACGATCGCGGATCCGATGTCTTCCGTCCTGCCGCTTCCGCCCAAATCGGGAGGTTTCGGGCCGTCCACTCGGGCGAGTAATTGCTTGACGGCCGAATTTACGCGGGCTGCGGACGTCTCCAATCGCAAGTGGTCCAACATCATCGCGGCCGACAGAATTGCGGCAAGCGGATTGGCGATTCCTTGCCCCGTGATATCCGGAGCCGATCCGTGCACCGGTTCGAACATGCTGGGACTGCGACGCGTCGGATCGATGTTGGCACTGGCTGCCAAACCCATGCTGCCGACAATAATCGCGCCCAAGTCCGTCAGAATGTCGCCGAACAAGTTGCTGGCCACCACGACATCGAACGATTCCGGGCGACGGACAAACTCCATGACGGCGCGGTCGATGAGTAACGACTCGGTTGAAACCCCTGGAAACTCCGCAGCCACTTTGTCGAAGCATTCGTCCCACAGCACCATGCCGTAGCCTTGAGCGTTGCTCTTCGTGATCGATGCGATTTTGCGGCGAGGCCGTTTGGCGGCGGATTCGAATGCGGCTCGAATGATGCGTTCGCAGCCGCGTCGAGTGAACACCGACGTTTGGATGGCGACGTCGGCATCCGTTTGCTGATACAGCCGTCCCCCGACGTTGGCATATTCGCCTTCGGTGTTTTCGCGGAAGACGAGAATGTCGATCGATCCGGGTTCCTTGTCCCGCAGCGGGCTTTGCGTGCCGGGATACAGGTACGACGGGCGCAAGCAGACGTATTGGTCAAACCGGCGGCGAATCGGCAGCAGCAGCCCGTTCAACGTGATGTGATCCTGCACGCTGGGATGGCCCACGGCACCGAGCAGGATCGCATCGAATTCCGCAAGCGTGTCCAAGTAGTCGGCGGGTGCCATGCGGCCGTGTTCGAAGTAGTAGTCGCTGCCCCACGGAAATTTCCGCCACTCGAACGACACACCGTCGATGGCGGCGGCCGCGTCGGCGGCGCGTATGGCTTCACGAGTCACTTCGGGACCAATGCCGTCGCCTTCGATCACGGCAATACGTAGCGGCTGAATTGCACCTGTCATAAGTCTGTTCTCATTGGAGGTTCTCGTGCTCAAATGCCGCATGATACCGGAATGACGCGACCGTAGCTTGGGACCATTGTCCCGAGCAGTCACGGGACAATGGTCCCGAGCTGCTCGGAGGTTTCAAATTGCGAGTTGCCTTACGCCGCAATCTTGCGAACCGATTTTGACACGTGACGACTCAAGATCGCTTCAGCGGTCCGTGCCGAGGCACCGGTTTCCACCGTGGCGTCGCGAAGTTCATGCAGTCGCTGGCGGCAGTTCTCCAAGGAATCGTTCAAGCCCAGCCACTCATCCAGTTGGCGGATCACGCCATCGACTTTCGCAGCGCGGCGGCGAACAAAGTTGAACTCCGGCGAAACGGATTCACCGGCAATCAAGTTCGTCAGCGTGACCCAGCGCACTTGGATTAACATGCTCACGATGGCGTAGATCATCCAACTGCAACGATAGATCACCACTGCCGGTGTCGTCCGAGCCAGTAGTTCCAGGCTGATTGATCCCGAAACCATCAGGCAGCAATCGGCTCGGTCAATGACTTCCGACGCCACGCCTGTCGTCAGTCGAATCGGCAATTCGCCGGCTTGCTTGTCCAATTCTCGCCGGCAGAATTCTCGATGTTGTTCGCGAAAGCAGCCCGCGACAAACACGACGTCCGGATGCGCGACGTGCAGCTTGCGAACCACATCCAGCATGACGGGCCAATTGCGTTTGACTTCGACCGTTCTTGAACCGGGCAGCAGGCCCACCAATCGCGTATCGACATCAAGGTCGGCAAACACCGAGCGATCCAAGCGGTGTTGAGCGACTTCATCGAAGAACGGATGGCCGACGAATTCCGCGCTCACTCCTTGCCGACGATACCAATCGAACTCGAAGGGCAATGCGCACAACACGTGATCCACCCACTTACGGACTCGCCGGATGCGCCACGGTGCCCAAGCCCATAGTTGCGGTGGCATATAATAGTAAACAGGAATGCCGTTCCGCTTGGCGGCTTTGGCGATCCACCAGTTGAAACCTGGAAAGTCCACCAGCACGACGGCATCCGGTTTGTCTTGGCTCAGTAACCGCTTGGCCAATCGATAAACCTGTA
>JAQBZS010000792.1 GCA_027622115.1 Planctomycetota bacterium
CGCTGGCGGAAGTGATTTCGCGATTGGAATCGATGCCGAACGCCGAACGGCTGCGGTGGTTGGATTTTGTGTCATACATCCATGCGATGATCTATCATGAGAGGTCGGCGGTGGAACAAGGCAAGTTGCTCAAGATTATCGAGCAGTCCGTGCAAACCGAGTTAAATCGGCAAGAGGTGCAAACAATGAAAACCATGGCGCAGGTTTTGGAAGAACAGGGCGAAAAGAAGGGCGAGAAAAAGGCGACTCGTCGCACGATGCAGCAGATCTTGCTTCGCCTACTCGCACAGCGGTTTGGCGAGATCGACAAAGAGCGAATCGCTGTGGTTCAACGCACTTCAAGCGTCAAGCAATTGCAGAGTTGGTTGGATGCGATTCACACCAGCAAGTCGCTCGACGATCTGAAAATCAGTCGCTGAGGTGTGAGGGGAATTAATTGGCTGAAATGCAATCCCCATTTCGAGATCGCAGCCAGCCGAGCAGCAGGAAGATCGCCGCGAATCCTGTCAGTGCCGCACAGCATTCCCAGACCCGCAGGAAGTTGGGTGCTTGTGCAGCGAATCAAAGAACATCAGGTTTTCGCGAGCCGTCAGGTCGGGATAGATGGCCAACTCTTGCGGTACGACTCCAAGCAACCGCCGCCGGTCCGGGTCTCGCGTGTGGATCGCCGTCCCACAAAACCCGACCGGAATCCGATTCGATCAGTCCCGGAATCGGAAAACTCCGCCAAGGTTGGCCGACCGTCACGACCGATAAACAGCTTCAATGGGAGATTCGCTGCGCGGTCGGATTCCGTACGGCCGGAGGTTCCTTGGGTTGCGAAGCATTCGCGGCGCCGCGAATCATCCACGGAAGGACTCGCACGATGTTGGGCGTTCGATCATTCAAGATCGTGTTGGGTGTTGCGGCAACCGGATTACTCGCCGGTTGCCATATGCATTTTCACGTAGTTCGCAATCGCGAAACTGCCGCCGAGCGTCTGGCTGCGATCGCCAATCGCGATGACTCCACGCCGACAAACGACCGGGAACGCCTGCGAGTCGTCTCGGGAAGTCACACCGATCCGCCGCAACTCCTTGCGGTCCCGCCAGCCGCGAGGCCACTTCCCAGCGACACGGCTTCAGCACGAAAGAACTCGCAAGATGAGACGCAAGTCAGCCCGCCCCGCGCTGCCAAACACAAGCCTGGCTTGATTGGAAAGCTGTTCGGGAATTCGCGCGAGGCTGCTCCAATTCCCTCGGTCGCGGAAACCACGGTCGTTCTCAAGATCAACACCGAATTTGAAGAACTTCCGCCGGCACCCCGCGCGGTGGATGTCCCGGTGATCGTGCCACGATTGCCGTCACCCGTCGATTCGCGGAGCGATTCGCCCGTCAAGCAAGATCCGGTCCCGAAACCTAGTGACCCCGCGCGACTCGGCTTGCCGCCGGCGCCCGGTGTGGAAGGGGATGATGAAAACGCGATCCAACCCGTTTCCGAATCGGACGCGTTTCCAATCGATCTGCCTGCCGCTCTTCGATTGGCCGGTGGCCAAAACCTGGACGTGCATCTTGCCGCAGAACGCGTGATGGAAGCCCAGGCTCGATTGACCGGCGCGGAATGGATGTGGCTGCCGTCGATCTCGCTCGGAGCCAGCTACACCCGCCACGAAGGTGAAATTCAAGGCACGACCGGCGAAGTGATCAACGTAAACCGCAACGCACTGTTCGTTGGTGGTGGCGGACGAGTCGGTGACGCGCCCTTGGCCGGCGGTGGAGGCGGGCCGGCACGGTTATTTGTGGATCTCTCGGTGACGGATGCAATCTACAAGCCACTCGTCGAACGCCAGCGAGTTTCCGCAGCTCAAGCACGACACACTGCCGCCTATCACGAAACACTGGA
This sequence comes from Planctomycetota bacterium, assembly GCA_027622115.1. Taxonomy (GTDB): domain Bacteria; phylum Planctomycetota; class Planctomycetia; order Planctomycetales; family Planctomycetaceae; genus JAQBZS01. The sequence continues at coordinate 1,882 of JAQBZS010000792.1, forward strand.
GTCGGCCGCCAAGGCGTATTTCGAATTGGTGCGAGCCCAAGGCCAAGCTGCCAACGCCACACTCGACGTGGCGGAAGGCCGAGAATTACTGCAGGTCATCACGACGTTTGTCGCGGCCGGCAAGGGCACGCAAGCCGACATCACTCGGATGAAAACGGAAGTCGGACTGCGTGAGCAGCATTTGGTCGATGCAGAAATGAAGCTGCGGCTGGCGTCCGCCGAGCTTTGTCGCCTGTTGCGGATCGATCCGACGACTCGGCTGATTTCGTTCGACGAGCGGGCGATCCAAGTGGAAATGGTTTCAAGTGACGCATCGTTATCGACGCTGGTTTCGCAAGCGGTGGACCAACGACCGGACCTCGTCGTGAAGTACCGCGAATTGCGTGCGACTCAACAAATGGAAGACGCCGAGTTCGCGCGGCCATTCCTACCGAACTTGTACGTTGGCCAGTCCGGCGGTTTGTTCGGTGGTGGCCCAAATTCCGACCTGCATTCCTTGGACGTGCGGCAAGACTTTGACGCCATGGCCGTGTGGGAGATCAAAAACTTCGGTGTCGGCGTCCACAGCGCTCGCCGACAAGCGGAAAGCCGCGTACGGCAGGCGGTGTTCAATTTCCACAGCCTGCGAGACACCGTGAAGATGGAAGTTGCCCAGGCATACCACAAAGTCCAAGCGTATTCGCACAAGATCCGTCTGGCCGAACTCAACGTGGTCGAGGCATTGAAGTCGCAAGAACAGCAGACGGCACGCATCCGCGGCATGGCGGGTTTACCGCTGGAGTCCCTCGCATCGCTGAAGTCGGTCGCGGAAACACGCACTGCGTATCTCAACGCCATCATCGACCACAACCAAGCACAGGTGGCGTTGTTGAAGGCGATCGGCATGTCGCAGGAAGACCGCGCCGCCGTGCCATCGCGCGGCATTTCAGCGACCTCGATTCGCGAAGGCGCTGTTCACTCGAATTCGAACGCGATAAATCTTGCCCAAGAAATCATCGACTGAGTCCTACGTTCCCCGAACACTGCATGCGACGCGTCTCCATGGAATTTAATCCGTCCAAGTATGACATCGGGCGTTCATACGACTGGAATTACGACAACGTCCCCGACCCGGCCCAGATCGAGATTCCGGAGATCGGCGGCGAATGGAAGTTTTGCGGCAAGCCTGTTGAATCACCGCTCGGGATGTCGGCCGGGCCGTTGCTCAACGGTCGTTGGATTCTGTACTACGCGAGCCTTGGTTTTGATGTGCTGACCTACAAGACCGTCCGCAGTCGGTCGCGCGATTGCTATCCACTTCCGAACTTGCAGCCGGTCGCGACGGACCAGCTTCGCGGTACTGAAACCGACTTGCCCGCGATCGACGACATGTCCGGTAGTTGGGCGGTGTCCTTTGGCATGCCTTCCAAGCCGCCTGCCGAGTGGCGGGCGGATGTCGAGTGGACTCGCAATCAACTGGCTCCGGAAAAACTGCTGTGCGTGTCGGTGGTGGGCAGTATTCAGCCCGACTGGTCACTCGACCAATTGGCCGACGACTATGCGCTCTGTGCGAAATGGGCCGTCGAAAGCGGGGCCGATTGCGTCGAGACGAATTTCTCGTGTCCCAACGTTGCGACATGCGACGGCCAACTCTATCAGGAGCCCAACTCGGCGCAACTCGTCACTGCACGCGTCCGCGAGGCGATTGGTTCGACGCCGTACATCATCAAAGTCGGGCACGTTTCAGAGCGCGATGCCGCAGAGCAATTACTGGAGTCCGTCGTTCCGTTTGTGGATGCGATCGCGGCGACCAATAGCGTGGCGGCGACCGTTCGGGGCCTGGACGGCAAGCCGTTGTTCGACGGGCAGTGCCGCGGGATTTGTGGCGACGCAACTCGTACGGCATCAACCGAGCAGATCCGACTCTTCGCCGAAATTCGTGATCAGCGTGGCTGGAACGTGTCGCTCATCGGAGTCGGTGGCGCCGGCACGGTGCAACATGTTCGCGACTATTTGGCCGCCGGCGCGGAAGCCGTCCACATTGCGACGGCCGCGATGGTGGATCCCACTGTCGCCGTGAAGATTCGGCGAGACTGGTAGACACGTCATCAGATTGCGGCCACCCGCTTCGAGTTGCCACAAATCCTGCGCCGTCAGTTCGTCGAATGCAGTGCCTCGGCCAATGACACCATGCTACAATACGACAGCAATTGTTTGGCCGGTCCTTAGGAAGCGGGCAAATCGCCCGACGTGATAGGTGTAAGCAT
>JAQBZS010000793.1 GCA_027622115.1 Planctomycetota bacterium
ATGCGAAATTGGTTGCGGCGCTCGACCGCGATAAGATCAATGTCGGCTGGCCAATTCGGCGGTCTCGAGTCCGTTCTCAGTTGAGGTTGCCATGAATCCCACCGCACAGTTGGAGCAACACGAGCCACAAGCACCGAATGCATCCCCAGCGTCCCGCGAAGCGCCCGAAGATTTGCGAGATTTCCCCTACGGTCGGCGTTACATCCGCCGAGTCACCGACGACGGCGAAGTTGTGCATGACATCGTGCCGTTGGCCTTGGAAGACTTGCTGCATCCGGAAGAAGATGACGAACTCGTGTCGAGACCTGGTCACTCGAGGGATTGTCGCCGCTTGTTTACGGGGCTAGAGCAGTTTAAGCCGAAGAACAAGACGTTTGTGATTGTGGAAGACATGAACGTGGATCTCGGGTTGTCCGACGTGCGGGCGATTCGACCGGATGTGAGTGTCTGCGAAGTCCCGGCCGTTCCCGATGGATTCCAGCAACTGGGCACGGTTGACACGAAACAACATCTCGCCGTGCCGCTGTTGTTCATCGAAGTGACATCCGAATCAACTCGCGAGAACGATGTTGGTCCCAAGTTTACGCTGTATGAACAGGCCAAAGTCCAACAGTACATTCTAGTGGACCGCGCCCATCCGAGCGGCACACCTCAGTTGGCGGGCTACGAGTATCGAGGGCATGGCTTAGTCAAGCAGCAAGCGGATTCGAGCGGCCGATTGTGGTTGCCCGCGTTTGAGCTTTGGGTTGGACTCAAGGACGAACAGGCGGTGCTGTACGACGAGCACGGCATTGTGCCGAGTCCCCTGGAATTGGCCCATCAGCTCGAAACCGAGCGATGGAGTGGCGAACAACACAAGCAGCGAGCCGAAAAGGAAAGTCGGCGAGCCGAGAAGGAAAGTCAGCGGGCGGAACGAGCAACGCAACAAAGAGAACAAGCTACGCAGCGAGAGGGGCAGGCAAAAACACAAGCCGAAGCAGAAAAGAAGCGCGCGGACTCGGCTGAAGAAAGAATGCGTGAAATGGAAGCCGAATTGTCTCGTCTGAAAGGCCGGTAACGCTTCCTCGCCGATAAATTGGAAACACTCCATACTGGCGCTACGACCGCGTCGCAAAACTGCTTGACCTTCACTCAAACCGGTCACCAATTCGCCAAGGATTTCCGGCATGGTGCAGCCATCCGATTCCGCCAACAATCGGTCCGCATTGCGGATCAGGCTGATCTTGGGGCTCGGACTCGTGTCGGCGATCTGCTTCGGGATCTATGTCGCGTCTCGTCCTAGTTTGGAATTACTGATCGAGCGGGCGCGAAACGAATCACTTCGCGGGAATCATCACCAGGCTGTCGAGACTGCGGATCAGGCATTGCTTTTGAATCCTCGGAATGCCGATGCTCTACGTATTGCCGGAGATGCGTGCTTCCAAATCGAAGAATTCGACCGCGCCCTGCGGTATTTCGAACAGATCCCATCCGGCGAATCCATGACGGCGGTGCATGCGCAAGAGCGCTGCGGTCGAATCGCGATGCACCATCTTGCCGATGCCGTCAAGGCGGAAGCCCACTTTCGCACGGTGTTGCAGTTTGCTCCCGACCACCGGAATGCGCTGATTCAATTCGCGAGTCTGTTGGGGTTGGAAGCACGTCGACGCGAGGCTGTTCCTCTCGTGTTGCAACTCTTCCGTCAGGGCGAATTCACCGAAGACTTCTTGGCACTTTTGCAATCGGATGACGCGGCGCTCAGCAATTTGGAGACGCTGAACCGGTACCGTGAAGTGTCACCCACCAGCCCAGCCGTATTGGTGGGATTGGCTTGGCATGCTCGCCATGACAAGGATAACGCGAAAGCGATTGAACTCCTGGAGCAGGCACTCGACAGCAATCCTCGGTTCGGCGAAGCCCAGACAGCCTTGGCCGATTTGCTCTGGGTCATGGGTCAATTTGACAAGCTCCGGCAATTGCTGAGCGCGACCCCATCGCGTGATGCCGACGACCCACGCTTATGGGTGGCTCGCGGAAGACTCGCCGAACGCGACGGTCAGAATCGTGCCGCGATCCGGTGTTTCTGGGAAGCGCTCCGGGAAGACCCAACCAATATCGACGCCACGTATAAGCTGTTCCGTTTGCTGTCCGAAGCTGAGCACCAACAAGCTGCGGAAGAACTCCGCGAACACATGCAGGAGCTGCAAACACTCCGCGAGTTGATCTATCTGGTTGTTTCCAAGGATCACACCAGCCTGGAACCCATTCGGAAACTCGTTGCCCAACTACGAAAAGTGGGGCGACCCTGGGAGGCCTGGGCTTGGTGCAAAGTTGCTCGCAAGAGCGCCGCGAATGTGCCGTGGGCCGTTGAGCAAGAAGCAGCCATTCACGAATTGATTCGGGATTGTCCGTTGAAGCTGGTTTGCAACTCGCCCTTCGAACTGAAGCTTGACCTGTCGGATTACCCACGGCCGACTTGGGAATCGCAGACGCCCTCAAAGCCGGCAATCACGGAATCCGCAAGCAACCGATCCCCAATTTCTTTTCGAGACGATGCCGAGACTTCTGGGTTGGTGTTTCGTTATTTCGAATGCGGAAATCCACCGGAAGTCGGACAACGCATGTTCCAATTCAACGGCAACGGCTGTGCGGTCTTGGATTACGATGCAGACGGCTGGCCCGATCTGCACATCACGCAAGTCTGCCGCTGGCCCGTGGATGAGGATCAAATGGAGCAGCTGGATCGACTGTTCCGAAATCTCGGAGACGGTCGTTTCTCTGACGTCACGGAGCGAGCCAAGCTCCTGGAAAATCGCTTTAGTACCGGCGTCACCGTCGGAGATTATGACGGCGATGGTTTCGACGATGTGTATGTCGCGAATATCGGCCGCAATCGGTTGTTCCACAACAACGGTGATGGAACGTTTGATGACGTCACAAACGATGCAGGAGTTGGAGATCCAAGTTGGTCCACGAGTTGTGTGATGGCGGATCTGAACGGTGATTCCTTACCCGACATCTATGTGGCGAATTACTTAGAGGGACCGTCGATCTTCGACAGCGTTTGCAAGCACAAAGATGGCCGGCCAAGAATGTGCATGCCCTTTCATTTTGCGGGCGCGCAAGACCAACTGTTCTGGAATCTCGGTGACGGTCGTTTCACCAATGTCACGGCACAAGCGGGTGTCACGGTTGCGAATGGAAAAGGGTTGGGGGTGGTCGCCGCCGACTGGGAAGGCGACGGTAAACTGAGTCTGTTCGTGGCCAACGACACCGTCGCAAACTTCTACTTCATGAACGAATCGGTTTCTCCGGACCGACCACCGAAATTCGTGGAGCAAGGTATGCAGGTCGGGCTCGCATTCAACGGCGATGGAAAGTCGGAAGGCTGCATGGGCATTGCGGTGGGCGATGGCGATGCAGACGGCAATCTGGATTTGCTGGTGACGAATTTCTATTCCGAGACCAACACGTTTTATCGGTCGATTGACGGAATCTCGTTTGAAGACGCCACGCGAGAAGTCGGACTCGTCGATCCCAGCCTGGCGATGCTCGGATTTGGCACGCAGTTTCTTGATGCGGACTTGGACGGCTGGCTGGATCTGCTCGTGACGAACGGCCACATCGACGATTATCGCCGCTACGGTCGACCGTATAGAATGCCGCCACAGTTCTTTCGGAATGTTGGAAACGGTCGTTTTTCCGTTGCGCCTGCGGATCGGGTTGGTCCATATTTTGAAGGTGAATTCCTCGGGCGGGCGGTCGCTCGAGTGGACTGGAATCGCGATGGTCGCGAAGACGCCGTGGTGACCCATCTGGACCAACCGGTGGCACTGCTGACGAATTCGACTCAACAAACCGGCCGATATCTGGCGTTGCGGTTGCGTGGAATTCAATCATCGCGAGATGCAGTTGGCACGACTGTTTTGGTCCGTGTCGGCGGGCGCACGATCATGCGGCAGCTCACTGCCGGGGACGGATACCAAGCGAGTAACGAACGCATCTTGGTGTTCGGCCTGTCCGACGCCGAAGCGGTCGAGCAAGTCGACATCAAGTGGCCTTCCGGGACGATCGATTCCTTCAAATCGCTCGATGTTGACCAAGAGTATTTCGCAGTTGAAGGAGCCAGTCGGTTGTACATCGTCACT
>JAQBZS010000794.1 GCA_027622115.1 Planctomycetota bacterium
GAGGCCTCCAAAGGGTCCGACCCCTTTTCAGATAGCTTCTAGCCCGGATCCCGATTCGGCGGTGATTTCCGGATTGATGCAGTTCCATGACTCCAGCGCACGTCATCGTCGATCGATTGAGCTTCGAGTACCCATCCGGGCAGCGCGCGCTGGATTCGGTGTCGTTGATCGTCGAGCCGGGTGAACGAATCGGACTCGTCGGACCGAGTGGCGCGGGGAAGTCGACATTGCTGCTGCATCTCAACGGCCTACTGCCGGATCGGTCGCCGCGTCACGCCGAGGATTCCGCCGTACGAATCGGCGAGCTACCCGTCATCCGCGAAAACTTGCGCGAGATCCGTCGGCGCGTGGGCTTCTTGTTCCAGGACCCCGACGACCAACTGTTTTGCTCGACGGTCCGCGACGACGTGGCGTTCGGCCCGTTGAATCTGGGATTGGATGACACCGAAGTTGCGCGGCGGGTCGTCGATTGTCTCGCCGCCGTCGGTTTGGGCGAGCATCTGCATCGCGGGACGATGCAATTGAGCACGGGCGAAAAGCGGCGAGTCTGTCTGGCTGGCGTTTTGGCCTGTGAACCGGACGCCTTGGTCCTCGACGAGCCGTCCTCCAATCTCGACCCCCGCTCGCGCGGAACGCTGATTGGCATTCTGAAGTCGTTCGAGGGCGTACAAATTATCGCCACCCACGACTTGGATTTGGTCGTCGAACTCTGTTCCCGCGCCATCGTCCTCGACAACGGCCGCGTCCACGCCGATGGGTTGGTGGCCGAAGTCCTGGCAAACGAACGGCTCATGACTCAGCACGGGCTGGAAGTTCCGTGGCGATTGCGAGCGACGTGAGGAAGGATGCACGCACAAGTGGCACGACGCTCCGTGTCGTCCGCCAAGCTTCGCGAGTCTCGACTGCCTTTCGCTGGACGGCAACCAACCATTTGCCGTCGGGCGACCAGGTCATGCGTCCGCTGAATCGCAGTCATCCCATTCGTCCGCTAATTCGAACAAGCGTGCAAGCGGCAGATCGAACCTGGGCAAGTGGTATGCCTCGCGCTTTTCGTCGTTCACGCGTCCGATTGCGACGGCCCGTTTTCTTTTTGAATTGCCTGTAAACGGATGATCCGTTGTGTCGGCGGTAGGTATCACCCGTAATTGCAGCGTGAGATGATTCGCGAGGTTACTATTCTCGCCGCAGCCGTGCGAACTCGAAAGCTTTCGTTCAAACAACCAGGATTTCAGACATGCCAACCGAGCCGGTGATCTTTGATGTGCATCTTGACCTGTCCATGAACGCGCTCGAATGGAATCGCGATTTGCGATGGCCGCTTGAACGAATTCGTCGCTGGGAACAGCATATGACGGACAAAGTTGACCGTGGTAACAACACGGTCTGCTTTCCGGAAATGCATCGCGGTCGCATTGGCCTTTGCGTCGCAACTCAGATCGGTCGGTATTCGCCGTACTATCACCGGTTGCCGGGGTGGAGTTCACCGGAGCAAGCGTGGGCTCAAACGCAGGGCCAATTGGCGTGGTATCGAATCATGACCGAGGCGGGCGAAATGACGCCGATTCGTAACCGAGCGGAACTCGATGCCGCGGTTGAAGTTTGGGAAAACGCCGAGTCGTGCGATGACGGCACGCCTTACATCAAGGAATCGCGAACTCAGCCTGGGAAACTGCCGATTGGCTTCATGCTGAGCCTCGAAGGCGCGGATTCGATTGTCACATTGGATTACCTCGAACGCAGTTACGCGGACGGCTTGCGAGCCCTCGGCCCCGCGCATTACGGGCCCGGCCGCTACGCACACGGAACCGACGCGCAAGGAGGTCTGCCGCCGGAAGGGAAAGACTTGCTGAAAGAGATGCAGCGACTGGGAATCATCCTCGACGTCACGCACCTCAATGACGAGTCATTTTGGCAAGCCGTTGACATCCACAAGGGGCCGCTCTGGGCCAGCCACCAGAATTGCCGCGCGTTGGCCCCGTGGAATCGTCAGTTCGCCGACGATCAAGTGAAGCTGGTGATCGAACGCGGTGGCCTGCTCGGGATGGCGTTTGACGCAATCATGATGGTGCCGGGTTGGCGGCACTTGAAGAGCAACGCATCGGACTTCAACCTCAAGATCGAACGCATTTGTGATCACGTCGACCACATCTGTCAGATGGCCGGTAATGCCAAACATGTGTGCGTCGGCACGGATTTGGACGGCGGCTACGGCACGGAACAGGTTCCCGGCGACATGAATTCGATCGCCGACTTGCAGAAGTTGCCCGACCTCTTTCGCGCTCGCGGTTATTCCGATGCGGACATCGAAGGAATGATGTCTCGGAACGTGGTGGACTTTCTGCGCAGAGCGTGGGAATAAGGCGAGCGGCGGTCAAGGACAAGGCAACGGCGCTGTGATGTGACTGATGTCGTTCAATCGAGTCCACGTAGAAACGCGTCTGAGTCCTTGCATTCGAGCACGAGCGAAAACAAGTCCGACAGGCGATCGCCATCGTGGATTTCGTCGAGTTGCAACAACGTGTTCGATTTGCCGAACCGCGAGACATACGCCTTGCGGATGTTATCGATCAAGGCTTCGCGTTTGCCCTCCAGCAGACCTTCTTGTCGACCTTCGGCGATAAATTGTTTGATCAATGGGGTTTCTGCGAGCACGTTTCGATCTCCAAGAATCTTGAGGGCAGGGTCACTGCCGAATCGTAGATCAGCATACACAAACGTTGTCGACAACAGTGGTTCGGTTGGTGGACCTTCGTGGCACAACCGGATTGAATGCAGACATGCTGGACCTGCATTGGGTGCGGCGCACTCGTTCGAGGATCAGTTTTGTGAACGGTGAAGAGACAGTCAGATCGTTGCGAGCCGCACTTGAGCACTCGCCCGAAAATATCCCGCTGATGGTGCATCTCGCCGAAACCCTGATCGGTCTCGGGCGAGCCAACGAAGCGGAAGATGTGTTCAAGGATGCGTTGAGCAGGGATCGAGACAACCAGGACTTGAAAGTCGGGCTGGCGAATTCGTTCTTCCAACAGGGGAAATACTCGCACGCGCTGGTGATCATCGAAGAACTCGTCCGCCAAAGCTCCACGTCCGCGAACGCCTATTTGCTGCACGCGAGACTTTTGCTGCAACAAGGTGACGTCGAATTCGCCGTGACTGAATACAAGGCGGCAATTTCCGACGATCCGTCGTTGCGCGACGAAGACTTTTCGGCGCGTTTGGGAATCGACGCCGACGACGAGTCCGATGTCATCGACGGGCGCATCCGCGCGGCGTGGGGCGACGATGAAGACGACGGACCGGATCCGGGTCACAACTTTGAACGGCCCAAGATCAACTTCGGCGACGTCGGCGGCATGGAAGCTCTCAAGGAAGAGATCCGGATGAAGATCATCTATCCGTTGGAGCATCGCGAGATGTTCGCGGCATACGGCAAGACGATCGGCGGCGGCATCCTGATGTACGGCCCACCAGGTTGCGGCAAGACCCATTTGGCGCGCGCGACCGCCGGCGAAATCAAAGCGGGCTTCCTGTCGATCGGTATCAGCGACGTGCTCGATATGTGGATCGGCAACAGCGAAAAGAACTTGCACGAGTTGTTTCAATATGCGCGGTCGCACAAACCGTGCGTGTTGTTTTTCGACGAAGTGGACGCGTTGGGTGCGTCGCGATCCGACATGAAAGGCACGGGAGCCCGCCATCTCGTCAACCAGTTTCTGTCGGAATTGGACGGGGCGGATGCCTCGAACGACGGCGTGCTGATTCTCGCGGCGACCAATGCTCCGTGGCATTTGGATTCAGCCTTTCGGCGACCGGGCCGCTTCGACCGGATCATCTTCGTGCCCCCACCGGACCAGCCGGCTCGGGCGGAAGTGTTGCGGTTGATGTTGCAAGGAAAGCCGTGTGACAAGGTGGATCACGATCACGTGGCCAAGAAGTCGAGGGACTTTTCCGGCGCGGACATCAAAGCGATCATCGATCAGACGATCGAACGCAAGTTGCAGGATGCGATGAAGACCGGCACACCGACACCGATCGTGACCAAGGATTTGGTGACGGCAGTGAAGAGCATCCAGCCATCGACGAAGGAGTGGTTCGCGTCCGCCAGAAACTACGCGCTGTATTCGA
>JAQBZS010000795.1 GCA_027622115.1 Planctomycetota bacterium
TTTGGCGATGAGGACGTCTGGGAACACAACGTCCCGAGCCCGAGCCACGCCGCGAAACCCCGTGCCGCTCGCGACGACGCGCGTTTTGTCGATTTCTGGCAAATCGTTCGCGTCATTTTGTCGCCGATCGCTTCGCTGAAATTGACGCTTGTGCTGTTCAGCATGTCGTTGTTTCTGGTGTATGCGGGGACGGTCGCGCAAGACACGCTGGGTTTGAAAGACGTGCTGGACACGTACTTCCGCACGGTGGTCGCGAAGGTCAAGTTCACGCACCTGTTCCCGAATTGCTACTTCCCGAATCCGCTGTTTGAGTCGAAACCCGATGATATGAGCTTCACGATTCCGTTTACGGATCGGCATGTAGAAGGGTTTTGGTTTCCGGGTGGGTTCGCCATCGGCGCGATGCTGACCCTCAATCTTCTGGTGGCGCATTTGATTCGGTTTCGTATCCAGGCACGCGGAAGGCGACTGCTGGGTGGAGTCGGCGCCCTTGCGGTCGGAATCTTCGTCACCTGGTTGGTGATCAAAAGCGGCTCAAACGAAAACGGTTTGCAATCCGACCCGTGGATCAGTTGGAAAACGCTGTGGTACTGCTTCATGGCGGGACTGGCGGCAACGGTCGTCGCCATGTTCGCCGGCGTCACCAACTTGTATCGCTCCAATCAGTTGCCCAGTTGGGGGCTGCCGGTTTTTGGGGCGATACCGTTGAGTCTCGGCGCGATGTTGGCCTACTTCTTGATCAACGGTGAAGAGGCCCAGTTTGACCCGTCGTCGATGCGGATTCTGTGGCAGTTGATGAAGGGCGTCTTCGCGGGAGTCGTGATGCTGGCGGGCTGTTCGTTGCTGTTCAAGAAACGCGCGGGCATCGTGTTGCTGCACGGAGGCGTGGGCCTGCTGATGTTCAACGAGTTCTACGTCTACATGACCGCCGTTGAAGCCAACATGCGGATGTTCGAGGGCGAGACTCGCAATTACGCCTTCGAACTCGACAACAACGAACTGGCCGTCACCAAGATCGGCGAAGAGGCCAACCACGTCTTTTCAGTGCCCGATGCGCTGATCCGTAAAGGCGAGAAGATTTCGAAAGACGGCTTGCCGTTCAGTCTGGAAGTCGTGGACTTCTACAAGAACTCGCAAATCCGCAGCGCGGACAAGGATGAAGAAAACCTCGCGACTCGCGGCGCCGGCAAGGCAATCATGGCGGTTCACGTCGAGGATCGAGCCTCTAACGAATCCGCGTCCAACTACGCGGCGGCTTATGTCAAATTGACGTCGAACGGCGGCGATGATTTGGGCACGTTCATGCTGAGTGAGTTCCTCGGCCGACAGCAGTTCATTCAAGTAAACGGCGAACGCTACGGCATCGAACTGAGATTCAAACGGCACTACAAGACTTACAGCGTGCGGCTGATCGATGCTGTTCGCGAAGACTATGTCGGGACGAATAAGCCGAAAGATTATTCGTCCTACATTCATCTTACGGACGAGAGTCGCAACGAAGATCGCAAGGTCCGCATCTGGATGAATAATCCGCTGCGTTTTGCCGGTGAGACGTTTTATCAAGCCGACCATCAATACATCGGCGGCGAAGACTGGACCGGCCTTCAAATCGTGAGCAACGACGGATGGATGATCCCGTACGTCTCGTGCATGATCGTGGCGGTGGGCCTGTTTGCGCAATTCGGCTTTTCGATCATGCGATTTCTGCGACGTCGCAAAGCCGACGAATTGAAGAATGCGAACACGATCGAAGACGAGTTCAGCGTTGGAATCTTGGGCGTGTCACTCGGCGGATTGACTCCCGAAGTCATGGGTGATGAAGCCGATCTCGCTGCAAGGCGTCGGCGAAACACGCTCGTCATCAAGATCGTGATGCCCGTTGCGATCATCGGACTTCTCGGTTCCTTCTTCGGCGTGAAGGCGCTCGTCGATTCATCCGAACATATCCCCGAAGACAAGCTGAACATCCAGGCGTTTGGCGAACTACCGGTCGTGGCGGGTGGACGACCGAAGCCGTTTGATTCGCTGGCTCGCAATACGCTGATGGTGTTGTCGAAACGCCAAACCGTTTATGTCGAAGACGGTCCGAGCCTCCCGGCAATCCGCTGGCTGCTGGACGTCATCACCAATCGCATGGACGACCACGAGGATCCCAAGGAGCGACGTCCGATTCATCTGTCATATCGCGTCTTCAAGATCGAAAACCTGCAGGTCATCGGGCTGATGGGGCTCGATCCGAAACGCAAGAAATACCTGTATGCGTTTTCCGAATTGCAGCCGAATCTGGACAAGTTCGAAGCGGCGGTCGCGGAAGCTCGCACGAAGGCCAAAGAAAACGAGAACGGCTTGGATGCGATGGAACGCAGCCTGATTGGGATGTCCGACAAGTGGAACAAGCTGCTTTCGATCCGCTTCGCATTCGACATTCTTGATACGCCACCGCTGCCGAACGACGATCAACTGCAACGCGATCCGCAACGTTCGCTGATGGCGGTGCAGCAATTCTTGGGTCACGTCGAGCAAACAAACAAGCGGTTTGAGGGGGCCTTGGTGCCCATGTCCGTGTATCTCGAAAAACGCGAGTCCGATCCGGACAAAATGAAACGCTGGCAGCCGTATTCCCAGGCCCATTTCAACGCGCGAGTCGATGTGCAGCTTTCGCAACTGTTCGGCAAGCTGGGAGTCGACTTGCAAGAAATGCGGAAGAGCGATCGCTTTGGACCGATGCGAAGTGGTCGCGCGGCTGACGAGTCGCTTGTGGAGTTTCACAAGATCCTTTCGGCCTACGATGCCGGGGACGCTGGAGAATTCAACAAGCTCGTGGCACAACAACTCGTCGGCGTCAAAGCCGACCCGCCACTCTACGAACAAGACCCTCCCAAGTACGTTTCCGCTTCGATGCTGGGTTACGAGTCATTCTTCAATCGCTTCGAGCCGTTCTTCTGGGCCGCGGTGCTTTATGTGTTCACGTTTGTCATGGGCATCGTCGGTTGGCTGGTGTTGCCGAAGCTGATGAATCGTGCGGCGTTCTGGACGATCGTGATGATCTTCTCGTTGCACACGTTTGCCCTGGTTTCACGAATCTTGATTTCGGGACGCCCGCCAGTCACGAACTTGTACTCGTCCGCGTTGTTCATCGGTTGGGGCTGCGTGCTGTTGGGCATGCTGTTCGAAATGATCTACCGCATGGGCGTGGGCAACATCATCGCGTCGATCTGTGGCGCATCCACACTGCTCATCGCGCACTTCTTGCATGTGATGTCGGACACGGGAGACACCGTGTCGGTGATGCAGGCGGTGCTGGACACGCAATTCTGGCTGGCGACTCACGTGACCTGTATCACGTTGGGATACACAACGACGTTTGTCGCCGGGATTTTGGGCATCCTGTTGATCCTGGCCGGCGTGTGTAGTCCGTCGTTGACGCCGCATGTCGAGAAGGAACTCGGCCGCATGATGTACGGCACGCTGTGCTTTGCGATCCTATTCAGCTTTGTCGGGACGGTGCTCGGTGGGCTGTGGGCCGACGATTCCTGGGGCCGATTCTGGGGCTGGGACCCCAAGGAAAACGGGGCGTTGATCATCGTGATTTGGAACGCGCTGATCCTACATTGCCGGTGGGACGGCATTGCCAAGGAACGCGGTATCGCCGCATTGGCCGTGTGCGGCAACATCTGCACGAGCTTCTCCTGGTTTGCCGTCAACCAACTCGGCAAGGGTCTGCACGCCTACGGATTCCAAGACGGCATGATGTCCACGCTCGGCTGGGTCTGGCTGGGCCACGTGGTGATTCTCGGCATGGCGTGCATTCCGAAATACGCTTGGTGGAGTTCTCGCCACCAACGAGACATGGATGCCGGTTTGATCTGAGCCGAAGGACGGTGGTGAGATCGGACGAGCGAACTCCGAATCAAATTCGCCGGAATTCTCGACTCGTACTGCTAGTAGCAGTGCTATTCAGTTGTCGATTCTTGCGGTCCTGCACGCATTTGTAGTCACCGTCGCCCGATAGTGGCTTCGCGGCACGACCGCCTTGGCTCTCCGCCGGGCTTGCCCCGGTGGAAGCAACGACTGACAAGCTACTGGACGGCCCCGCCCATTTTTTCCAACTAATCCAC
>JAQBZS010000796.1 GCA_027622115.1 Planctomycetota bacterium
GGGACGCCGACTTCGCCGGACGGGTCGGTGGCGACGATCGTGGCTCGGAACTTTCCAGCTCCCAAGCCGGTCGGCACTGTGTAGGTGTGGGCCGTCGTGACTGCCGGACCAGCGCCAACCAACGGAATTTGGGCACCCAGCGTGCCGTCCGAGTTTCGCACGTGAATCGACAGCGTGAAGACATGGCCGCCGTCGATCGTCGTGCTGGTTTCGTCCGACCAGTTGAACGTCGGCGTCTCGTCAATCAACTGGCCACTCACGGTCACCGGAGAATTGATTCGCAAGTCGACGACCTTGAAGTTGCGAGTCTGCGTGCTCGACGGCAGATTGACGGCGTTGTAGGCCGTGACTTGTGCCGTGTAGTTACCCAGCGACAAGTTGGGCAAATGATCGCTGATCTTCACGCTTGCCGAACTGCCGGAGATGATCGCGTCCGTCGTAAGAATTGCCGTCGGACTGAGTGCGTTGAACAATTGCAGTGAGTAACGCACGTTGGCCGTGTTATGACCCCAACCGATTGTGGGGCCAAGATTCGTCGTTTCGACCGGCGGTCGAGTGAACACGACCGGCACGGGCGCCGCCACTTGTTCCACCAGGAACTGGTAGTCTTCGACTTCGCCGTCGCTGGCGAATCCGGTCGGAGCACCGGCGTCGATCGCCGACGTGCTGAAGCGGACGCGAGCGAATCGATTGCCGACCAAGTCCGCGACGACGTGACCGCCGGGCATCACGGCTGGGATGACCACGTTGACGGCGTTCACACCGGCACTGACCGCCATGACCGAACCGCCCACGGCGGCCGAACCGTCGAGGAACTCATCGGCGTCGAATGTGCCGTTGTTGTCCAGATCGATCCAAATTCCGACGAAGCCAGCCACACTGGCCGTGATTTCAAAGCGGCTGGTCACCGGTTGCGTCTGATGCACTTGCAATCGCGTGGTCAACACGACGCCGTCTTCGTCGTCGTTCCCGTCCAAGGTGTTGTCGCCGGTTGCGTCGGCGTTGGGTTGCCCGTCCAAATCGGCATCGACACCAGTTCCGAGGTAGATGGTCGAGTCGATTTCATGGCGAGCGGACAGGTCCGGGCTGGTCACCAAGGCCGGGCGAACGGTCCCGTATCCTGCACCGAGAGCATCGCCGAAGTCGACGCGGATCACTTCAACATCGACGGTCTTGGAATCGGTCTCCGCTCCGCCGACCCCGGTGTTGCCCAGGTCGTCGCCGAAGATCGTGATCGTGGTCGTGCCCCAGAATCCGGCAATCGAAATGAACCGGACGTCTCGCAAAGCCGAGTTGACGTTGTCCAGTGTTCCTGTCAGCACGATGGCCGACGGATCGGAGTTGTCCACGCTGACCGGACCGGGTGTCGGAATCGTGAACGTGCCGTTCGGGGAACTGAGCGTGACTTCGATCGTGTCCGTGCCCAATGCATCCGTATCCGTGAACTGGAATCCCTGCGGATCGCTGTCGGTCGGATCATGCAGGATGACGAGCGCCCGTTGTTGTTCGGCGATCAGCGGGTAGTTCGGCACTTCAACAACCGGCTCGTCGTTGTGACCAATCACGTCGATCGTGATCGTGTCGGTCGTTTCACGTGCCGGGGTTGGGAAATTACCCAAGTCGTTCGTGACCATGATGATGGTCATGTCGCCGGTGGCGTCGGGAATGTTCACGGTGAAGGTCATCGCCGTGAGCGCCGCGTCGATGGCTGCGAGCGAGCCCTCGAAGGACACGTTGCCCGTGCCGTCGCCGACAAGGTTCGTGACGTTCGTGGTATCGCCGAGCGTGAGCGTGCCGAACGTCGATGACAGGCTGATCGACAGATTGTCGACACCCTCTTGGGCATCAACATCGGTCACCGCCGCAGTACGACCGCTCAATGTCCCACTCGCCGCAGTCGCGACGACATTCGCGGTGAAGTATGAATGGACGAGACTGTTGGCAGTGGCGTTCTTGCGAATCGCATCGGTGATATTCGTCAGCGTGCTCGTGACCAAGCCGCCTGCATCCGTGGCCAAGTTGATGGTCAAAGTGGCGGCACCGGTTCCAACGCCCGTCACCACGACACTCAACGGCTGATTGGCCGCACCGGGATCGACCAGGTTGACAGTGATCACATCGCTCTTCAGCCGCTCGCGGAACCGCAAGGTTTCGGCTCCGAACGGAATATCCAACGTCGCGGCTCCCAGCGAGAACACCAGCGGGAAGTCTTCCGACCCGGCGATCTTGACCAGCGGCGCACCCGCGTGGATTTCGTTGACCGGGGCGTCGTTGACGGGAAGCACGTTCACGGACAGGTTGAGCGTGTCGAACAGCGGACCACCCAATCCCAGCGTGCCTTGATCGTTGACCAGGATCGAAATCTGGCCCAAGCCGTCGGCCGGGGTGTTGAAGTGCTCGGGATCGTTGCGGAAGAACGCACTATCGAACGCCGCGGAGATATCCACCGGGGTGCCGGTGAAGACCATCGAATTCGTGCCGTTCGCACCGGACGAGTAGGTCAGGCCGGAGGTGCCGGCCAGCGTCAGCGTTCCGCTGGTGACGGTGACCGTGACGGAGAATTCATCCACGTTCGGATCGAAATCGCCGAACGTGAAGTCGGCATCGAAGACGCCACCCGAGTTGTACAACGACCAGAGTCCATCCACCGCCGAATCGAAGATCGTCGTTTGCGGCTGAGCCGACGCCACCGCCGCGCCCGTGGAATGAGCGTAGACAATGGGGCTGACTGAAGTATGAGCATTGATGGCCGCGGCGATCTCATCCGACGTACTCACGATCGCACCCGCGCCGTCGGTCCCTAACACCACCAGAATATCCGTGCCAGACAGAGAAACGGCGAGCGGTGAGTTCACGGCACCCGGATCGAGCAATTCCAACGTATGCGGCGTGCCTTGCGCGTCGCGCTGCACGACGGTCAATGTTTCGACACCAAACGTGTAAGCCAGCGAATTGGCACCGAGCGAGAAGAAGATGTTCTGATCTTCGTAACCGTACAACTGCGTGTTGGCCGGATACTGAATCTCGGGTGCGTCATTCACCGCCACGAGCGTGACCGTGACGATATCGTGCTTGAACTTCGGATCATTCTGGTAATTCGGCGCGGGCAGTTTCGGCGGGCCGAAGTTGCCTTGATCTTCACTCTTGATTTCGAATTGCGTTCCACCGGTGTCATGCTGGGTTGGCGTGAAGATCATGCCTTCAAGTGCCGCATTGATGTCCTTGATGGAACCGGTGAACCGCATCCGCATGTCGTCGGTTCCGTCGCCTTCCGCGAAGACCAAGCCCGTGATTCGCGAAAGCGTGAGCTGGTTGTCGGTCGTCAGCGGACTGGATGAATCGATGGTGACATTGCCGGGGGCCGTCACGAGATCCGTGTCCGTGCCGATGATTTCCACTTTCAGGTGTTGACCGGCCCCGTCAATCGAAACGTCGCCTTCAATCAAGGCTTCGACGCTGCCGAGTGTGGAGATGATCGCTCCACCGCCGTCGGTTCCGAGCGTCACAGTCACGACGGCCGTGCCACTGCCGACTCCCGTCACCGCGACGGATTCCGGTGTGTTTGCACCGGCCACGAAGACCACTTGAACTTGAATGTCGTCCGTGGTGGGCACGTTTTCGATCAATCGCAGCGTGCCGGGACCGGCGTTGAATTCTTCGTACGGCTCAGCGGAAACCAGCGTGACTTGCAAGACGCCGTCGCCGATGCCGAACACGCCGCCACCGAGTCCCAGGAATGCATCGACATCGCTGGTGGTAATGCTGTTGTTCGACTTGCGGGCCTTCGTGTCGCCGATTCTACCGTTGGCCACGGTAACGACTTCGCTGCCTGTCGCCGAAACGCTGACCAACGCGTTGGCGATGGCATCGGCTTGGATGGCGGCGACGATTTCATTGGTCGTCGTCAGAATCGCACCGAGATTATCCGTGGCCAAATTGATTGTCATGGTGACCAAGCCCATGCCGTCATCCACCACGGCGATCGACAACAGTTGGTCGGCCGCGAGCGGATCGACCAAGACCACGTCGATGTTGTTGGTCTTCAGCCGCTCGATAAACGTCAGTGTTTGCGTTGTGAAGTTCAGATCGAGCGTGCCGGCACCGTATGTGAATTCA
>JAQBZS010000797.1 GCA_027622115.1 Planctomycetota bacterium
GTTCAAGTATGGCACATTTCGTTTGACCCGTAGGCGCAGGCTTTGTTGGTCAAAAACGCCTGCGCCTTCGGCTGCGGGTTAAACGAGTCAAAACTACGTTTCCTGGCGGCTCGAGTAATGCTCGATTCGAACCGTCTCGTCGAATCCGAGAGACCCGCATGATTGACTTGAACGCGCCGACGACGGGAATCGGTGCATTGATCCGCCGGCATCATGGTCCGCTGACTCGCGATCTGTTGCAAAAACCGGCTGGATTCGGATTGGGACAAGTTCCTGAACGGACCGCGCCGGACGCGACGACCCGTATGGTCTGCGGATATTGCTCGAC
The DNA here is from genome assembly GCA_027622115.1 of Planctomycetota bacterium. Classification (GTDB taxonomy): domain Bacteria; phylum Planctomycetota; class Planctomycetia; order Planctomycetales; family Planctomycetaceae; genus JAQBZS01. The sequence continues at coordinate 329 of JAQBZS010000797.1, forward strand.
CGGGTGCAGCCTCAACGTGCATCTCCGTGACGGCGAAGCGATTGGCCTCAGCCCAACCACCGATTACACGGTGAACCTCGGTATGGCCTGCCCGAAAGGTTGGGAAGCGCTGACCGTGTTGGATGCTCCCGATCGGGCGACACAACCATTGCTGCGCCGCGAGAAAGGCGGGCGTTTGCAACCCGTCGATTGGGACACCGCCCTCGGCACCTTCACGGATCGCATGCAGGCGATTCAATCTCAACACGGCCCGCACTCGATCGCCTTCCTCAGCACGGGCCAAATCCCGACGGAAGAGATGGCACTGCTGGGAGCGCTGTTTAAATTCGGTATGGGTGGCATGCACGGCGACGGTAACACTCGGCAATGCATGGCGACATCCGTTGTGGCCTACAAACAGTCGTTCGGGTTCGACGCGCCGCCGTATACGTACAAGGACTTCGAGGAATCCGACACGCTGGTCTTCATCGGTGCCAACCCCTGTCTGGCCCATCCGATCATGTGGGAACGTGTGATGCGAAACCCGCACCAGCCCGAGATCATCGTCATCGATCCCCGCTGCACGGAAACAGCAATGAACGCCACGCAGCACCTGGCGCCGGCTCCCAAATCGGACATGTCGCTGCTGTATGGAGTGGCTCGGTTGCTGATCGATAGCGACTCGATCGATCACGAGTACATTGCGGCCCATACCAGCGGCTTCGAGGAATTCGTCGAGTTCGTCCAGACATTCACACTGGAACGAGTCGCCGCAGACACTCAACTTGCACCTGACGAGATCACCCGCTTGGCTAAGACGATCGCTGATGGAGAACGTGTTTCGTTCTGGTGGACGATGGGTGTCAATCAAAGTTACCAAGGAGTCCGTACGGCGCAGGCCATCATCAATCTCGCGTTGATGACCGGAAACATCGGCCGACCGGGAACGGGCGCGAATTCCATCACCGGGCAATGCAACGCGATGGGCTCGCGGCTGTTTAGCAACACCACCAATTTGCTCGGCGGGCATGACTTCGCCAACGAAGCCCATCGTCGCAAAGTGGCCGGCATCCTCGAAATCGATGAGGCTCGCATTCCGCACGCACCAAGCTGGGCTTACAACGAAATCATCGAAGGCATACTGCGAGGCAAAATCAAGGGTCTGTGGGTCGTCTGCACCAACCCCGCACATTCGTGGATCAACCAGAGCCAGTGCCGCGACATTCTCGATCGGCTGGACTTCCTGGTGGTGCAGGACATGTACCATTCGACGGAAACCGCCGACATGGCGGATCTCGTTCTGCCCGCTGCGGGTTGGGGCGAGAAGGACGGCACGTTCGTCAATTCGGAGCGACGGTTCGGCGTCATCAAGAAGGTCGCCAAAGCCCCAGGACAGGCGTTGTCCGACTTTGCCATCTTCAAGCTCATCGCGCATTACTGGGGCTGCGGCGAGATGTTCCGGGCCTGGGACACACCGGAAGCCGTGTTCCAAATCATGAAACGATTGTCGATGGACCAACCGTGCGACATCACGGGAATCACGGACTACCGGCACCTCGACGACGCGGGCGGAATCCAGTGGCCGTACCCCAAGGATGAAGGCGGAAGGATGAAGGATGAATCGAATGAGCGGCGGCTCTTCGAGGACGGTTCCTACTTCCACGCCGACAGCAAAGCGAAGTTCCTGTTCGAAAAACCTCGACCGCTCCCCGAACCGCCTTCAGCAGCGTTTCCGTTCATTCTGCTCACCGGACGCGGGACGGCATCTCAGTGGCACACGCAGACTCGCACGTCAAAGTCCGCAGTCTTGCGCAAGCTGTATCCCAACGAAATCTACGTCGAGATGAACACCACCGACGCCCGGAAGCTTGGCATTCGGCCGCACACGATGGTCCGAGTGGAATCACAGCGCGGCAAGCTGTCCGCGCGAGCCTTCGTGACGCCGACCATGAAACCCGGCCAAGTCTTCATCCCCATGCACTTTGAGCAAGCCAACCGACTGACCGATGCCGTCTTCGACCCATACTCGAAGCAGCCTTCGTACAAAGCGTGCGCGGTACGAGTCTCGCCCGTCCGAGCGGCTTGACCGCAGGACGAGCGATATCGAGTCAGTGAGGGGGAAGTTCATTCGCCTTCCGATGAGTTGAAGTGTCTGGTGAGATTCATTCCAGCTCGACTTCGCATAACGGCACCATACGGTCCTTTGATCGCAGAATTTGCCCGAGTGTCACTCCGGCGAATGCTTCTTCAGTTGCGGCGTAGGCGCGGTCGAGTTCCGTGTGCAGCGGACAGAGTTCCGTGTGTGACGGCAGACCAAGCGGACAGTGACGAATCCGCTCCAGCGGGCCGACCGCGTTCACCACATCGAGAATCGTGATCTCGTCCGGAGAACGCGACAGCGAGTAACCGCCACCCGGCCCGGGGCGCGATGTCACGAGCCCCGATTGGACGAGGTCTTTCAACACCTTGTTCAAGTACCGACGCGGAACCTTCGTCTGCTCGGCCAGTGCGTCGGCGCGTTCCGCCCGGCCTTCGTCGCGAGACAGACAGGCCACGGTGCGTAACGCGTACTCGGCAGTTTTCGACAGCATAAATCTTCCCTTTGACCAATCGGGCCTATTCTATACCTTGACGTGTCTTATTCAAGCGGTATTCTCGGAGCCACTGCTCCCGGTAGCGGATGAAGTTGATAGGCCGACGATCAACGACCAGGGCAGCACGCCTGCAGCTGTATCGGCGGTTGATTCTCGTATTGGAACACACAATGAAGCGTCTCTGGATTTCGTTTGGACTGGTACTTTTCGTCTCATTCGTGGTGCTCGGCTGGATCGGGACACGCATCTATCAGGAAGCTCCGCCGATCTTCGCGAAGGTCGTCACGTCCGAAGGAACGGTTGTCATCGATGACGGTGATATCTCGGCCGGGCAAAACGTCTGGCAGTCGATGGGCGGGATGGAAGTCGGCTCGGTGTGGGGGCACGGCAGCTATGTCGCTCCCGACTGGACTGCCGACTGGTTACACCGCGAAGCCGTGTTCATCCTGGACCGTTGGTCGCACGCCGACTTTGGAACGGAATTCGAGCAGCTCGGTGAAGAGCAGCAGGCCGGACTGACCGGACGATTGTCGAAGCTACTGCGAACCAACACGTTCGACGACTCCACGCAGACCGTCACGGTCGATCCAATCCGTGCTGATGCCTTCCAGTCCAACCTCGCTCACTACACGGACGTGTTTTCCAACGGGCGCGAGGATTACGCAATTCCAAAAGGGGCAGTCTCTGATCCCGATCGCTTGCACAAACTGTCGTCCTTCTTCTTCTGGACGTCCTGGGCAGCATCGACGAATCGGCCCGACGAACCTGTCAGCTACACGAACAACTGGCCGCACGAACCACTCGTTGGCAACCGACCGACCGGTGACAACATCGTCTGGACGGGAGTCAGTATCATGATGCTGCTGGCCGGCATCTCGGCGATGGCGTGGTGGTACGCATCACAGCGTCGTGAAGAATCTGACGAGCCGACTCCGCCGGAATCTGATCCGCTGGCTCGCTGGGAAGCGACGCCATCACAACGCGCGACCATCAAGTACTTCTGGGTCGTGTCAGCGTTGATCCTCGTGCAGATGCTCCTCGGAGTCATAACGGCACACTATGGAGTCGAAGGCGACGGATTCTACGGCTTTCCGCTATCCGATTTTTTGCCCTACAGCGTGACACGGACCTGGCACATTCAGATGGGGTTGTTCTGGATGGGTGCGATCGTCCCATTCGATGGAAAACCGTGGAAAAGAGGCGGCGTGTGCC
>JAQBZS010000798.1 GCA_027622115.1 Planctomycetota bacterium
CGCTGCTTCCACCGACACGGGGTCGGTGGAGAGCGGTGCGGCTCCGCGCAACCGAATTTCGGAATAGGTGCCAGACGGAGGCGGTGCTGCGAAACCACCGTCTGGCGATGGTGACTACGAATTCGCGCAAGAAAACACCGATCACTCTAAAACGAGGGACTTTGATGCTGTCACTTTCAATCCGACCTGCCGCAGACAAGCTGCTTTCGATCATTGCAGCGGCTGTGCTTCTCGCGTCGACGGCGCTGGCGAACGATGCCGAGCCGCTTCCAGACCCCGACGGCAAGTCCGCCGACATGAGCAAACCCGTGCAGGTTTATGTCCTGCTGGGCCAGTCCAACATGTTGGGCTTCGGCAAGGTTGGTTCCGTCGACAAGCAAGGCTCGTTGACGCACGCGGTGAAGGAAAAGAAGAAGTACCCCTACCTCATCGACGACGACGGCAACTGGACCGAACGCAAGGATGTCCGCAACGTGCGCGTCATGGGGAGCGGCACCGGGGGCACGCGGGTTTTCAACAACGAATGGATGACCATCAAAGGTGGCAACATCGGACCGGAGATCGGCATCGGGCATCACGTGGGACAAGTCACCGACGCGCCCGTGCTCATTCTCAAGAGCTGCATCGGCAACCGCAGCCTGGGCTGGGATCTGTTGCCGCCCGGAAGCCCGTCCTTTGAATTCGAAGAAAAGGGCACGGTCTGGCACTACGCCGGATACAAGGAAACGCCGCTGCGTTGGGAGAAAGGCACCGAACCGAAGGCAATCGGTTGGTACGCCGGCATGCAGTACGACGGAGATATTGACCGAGCGAAGAAGGTGCTGGCCGAACTCGACAAGTACTACCCGGGTGCGAAGAAATACGAAATCGCCGGTTTCTTTTTCTGGCAGGGCGACAAGGATCGCTACAACGCCGGACACGCCAGCCGCTACGAGCAGAACCTCGTGCATTTGATCAAGCAGTTGCGCAAGGACTTCGATGCTCCCAACGCCAGGTTCGTTTGTGCGACTCTGGGCCAGACCGCAAAAGGCGCTAAAGGCGTGGAAGGTCAAATCCTCGAAGCTCAGCTCGCCGTCGATGGCAAGACCGGCAAGTACAAGGAGTTCGAAGGGAACGTCGCCACTATTTACTCCCACCCGCTTTCTCAGGGAGGCGCTTCCAACAGCCACTACGGCGGAAACGCCGAGACCTACATGAATATCGGCGAAGCGATTGGCCGGGCGATGGCTGAACTGCTGGAGCCCTGATCAAGATTTCGGGTTGTCGAAGGAAGTCATGGGAAGGGGTCGGGTGGTTCAAAGTTCAATGCTCGCGGATTGACGTCTCCATAGCTCTAACGCTTTAAGCCGCGAGCATTTTACTTTGAACCACCCGACCCCAACTCCTTCGGAGTAATCGAGATCCGTCTCTAACCATTCCACTTTCGATTCAGAAAAGATGCAGATGCTGAAATCCGCTGTCAGACCGGCAATGCTACCCGGCTTGAGTGGCTCGCGATTGACCTTCGGCGCGGTGGTGATCGCATCCGTTATCGCATCGGCCGCAACCGGAGTCGCTCAGGACTCATCCCCGTTCGTCGTGCCGAACGACATTCAGTCCGTACTGAAGCGTCGCTGCGGCGAGTGCCACGGTGATGCGGCGAAGGAAGGTGAAATCCGCTTCGACAGATTGGCTGGACTCAAACTGGATGAACGGTTGGAGCTGTTGAACAAAGCTCAGGAACAACTCTTCATCGGCCTGATGCCGCCGGATGATTCCGAGCAGCCAACGGATGCCGAACGAACACGGCTCGCCGAGTGGATTCGCGGTGAGCTTCGAAAGCACAACGCTTCAAAGCTCGATGACAAGTTGCGCTATCCAGACTACGGCAACTTCATTGATCACGAAAAACTTTTCTCGGGAGAGATCACAGCCAAGGCTTATTCGCCCGCACGTCGGTGGCTGGTGAGTCCGCAGATATTTCATGAACGTGTCATCGACGTTTTCAAGCTGACCGGTCGCGAACGTGATGGGTACTCAAAGCGAGGACAACAGTTTTATGGCGTGACCAACCCGGTCATTCTGCCGGAGCACTCGGGTGTTCGTTATTACGACCTGACCTCTTTGAATGGCGGGCATTTGCTGGTCATGCTCGACAATGCAAAGTGGATCGCCGGCAAGCAGGTTCTTGCGGCTCGGTATTACGGCGTCGACCGACGAAAACTGGAGCATCCCAACCCGAAAGATCGCTGGTTACCCCAGACGGCACCGGCCGCTTTCGTGACCGTTGCCGCGAAAGAGGCCGCGCCAACCGATGACGAAATCATCGCCGCGATTCAGTCACAGTTCGAGTGCGTGCTGCAGAGAAACGCCACGGACGAGGAACTGGCCAAGTATCTCGCATTGACGCATGACGCGATCGAACTGAGTGGCAACGTTGATGGTCTGCAACAAATGCTCGTGGCGGTTCTGCTGGAGTCGGAGTTTCTTTACCGACTGGAATTCGGAACGGGCGAGCCCGATGAGTACGGTCGTAAGAAGCTATCGCCTCGGGAAGCCGGCTATGCGATTTCGTACGCTCTCGGTGATCGCAATCCGGACTCCGAACTGGTCAAGGCGGCCGAAGAAGGTCGGTTGCAGACGCGGGACGATTATCGGCGCGAAGTGCAACGTCTGTTGAATGATGACAATTACTACCGCGGTCAAATCGATCCGTCTCTCAACGGGAAACACTACCGGTCCAACGAGACATCGCATCCTCGAATCGTGAGATTCTTCCGTGAGTTCTTTGGCTATCCGGGTTCGCTCAAAGTCTTCAAGGATGGATCGCGAAGCGGCGGCTATTACGGGAACCCCGGCCGCGGCAGTCAGGCAACGCCCGGCTGGCTGACGCTTGAGGCCGATCGCATCGTGACCCGGCATGTGGAGCAGGACGAGCACGTCTTTGAAAACCTGCTCACGTCTAATGAGTTCTTCGTCTACCACGACAAGGACAATAAGTCCGGTCGACAGATCATTCAGGAATGGCGGGAGGTTTATGAGAAACTCAAAGGCACCGACTGGAAGACCAGCCCGGAACGAGTTCTCGAAGAGCACCTGGAATTCATCAAAGCCCGAAAATCAATGCGTACGAATGACGCATCTCGACCGGGCGAATTGGTGAATTACATGCACTATTTCGAGGAGTCCTTCGGCCAAGGCCGGACACCGTTCACCACGATTCCCTGGGCACACGGATACACGTTCCACCACGCGCCGTTTTACAGTCTTCCGCCCACTCCGAGTATTGGCCGATACGGAAGCTGGAAGTCCACGAAGTTTCAAGACAAGCTGAAGAAGACGGAGTTCTGGGATTATCCCACCGAGCAGCCCTTCAAGATTCCGAACCGCAAGGGCATCTTGACTCATCCTGCCTGGCTGATCGCGCACTCGTCGAACTTCCACACCGATCCGATCAAACGCGGACGATGGATCCGCGAAAAGCTGCTCGCGGGACGCGTTCCCGACGTGCCGATTACGGTGGATGCCCAGGTTCCGGAAGACCCGCACAAGACACTTCGCCAGCGAGTTGAGTCGGTGACGCATGCCGCGGAATGCTGGAAGTGCCACAAGCACATGAATCCGCTCGGCATGCCGTTCGAGGTGTTCGACGATTTTGGTCGATACCGCTCGAACGAACCGCTCGAACACCCGGATAATCTCGTCAAGGCCGGCGACGGGAAGTCGACCTTCGATATCTACCCGACCGCACCTGTTATCACCACGGGTGAACTCGACAGCACGGGCGATCCGCATCTGGATGGCAAAGTGGCTGATCCATTTGAGATGATCGACCGGCTGGCACAATCGGAGCGCGTTCGGCAATCCATCATCCGACATGCGTTTCGCTTCTTCATGGGTCGAAACGAAATGCTTTCCGATTCGCGGACGCTAATTGATGCCGATAACGCTTATGTGGAAAGCGGTGGCAGCTTTAGGGCTGTTGTTGTTTCGCTGTTGACGTCGGATTCCTTCATGTACCGCAAGTGTAAGACGGGCACTCTTGCCCGTCTCGGTGTAGACGGGCACTCTTGCCCGTCTCGGTGTAGAACGGGCACTCTTGCCCGTCTCGGTGTAGAACGGGCACTCT
>JAQBZS010000799.1 GCA_027622115.1 Planctomycetota bacterium
ACCGGCTCTTCCAGCGGTGGCGTCATGTTCTCTCTCAGTCACAGGCAGGTTTAAACCAGCCCACCGACGGCTTCCGAACGACAGTGTGTGTGCAGTCTGTCGCCGGGTTTGTTCGGTGAGCAGAAAATGTATTCCGCTCATCTGTAATCCCTACTGCCGTTATGCGGGAACCTCAGCGACGGCAACATAAGACGCATAAATGCCCGGTGTGACACGTAGAAGTTGCGAGGCTTGATCCACGGTCTCCAACGGAATGGTTCCATTCTGAGCCGTGGAACTCAATCCCGCGACGTCGGAGATCATCGATACGAGTGTCTCACAGCAGCGGGAGTTCGTATTCAGCGTCCAGGGCGAGCAGACGTGCGAAGGCGGCGTCGACGAAGGCGTTGTTTGCTTCGCGGGTGATTCGAGTGGCTGCATCGGCGAACGGGCCGGACACGGTATCGGTCTCGTCGGTGACGAGTTGCGACGAGGACGTGAAGAGTCGGATGGAATCGGCACCGGCTCCTCCGTCGATGCGGTCAGTGCCGAAGGAACAGATGCGGTCGTGGTCGTCGCCACCGGACAGGTAATTGTTGCCCTGAACACTGAAGAGTCTGTCTGAGCCCGATCCACCGAACAGCGAGTCGTTACCGCTTCCGGCCCGCAGTCGGTCGTGGCCGTCTCCACCCAGCAGGATGTCATTCGAAGACTTTTTCGAACAAGAAGCCGTCCAAGCCGTGGTGGAAGACCAGTCCCTCAAACTGCTCGTCTTCTCGCCACAACTGGAGGAGGTCATCCAATGGATCGATTGAAACATCACTCAGAAATCGTCGAGCGAGTCTTCCGAAAGTATGCGGAGCACTCACCCAGCCAGGACGAGCTAACGACCAGCTTGATCGTGTCGCGGGACAACCGCGAGTTCTTGTTGGTCACGCTTGGCTGGGGCTCGCACCGGCGAGTGCCCGACGTCTTTGGCCACGTCCGCCTGCAGGATGGCAGCAAGCTGGCGAAACGTCGCAACCTCTCCCTGCGAACTTTGCCGCGATATAATCGCGCTTCGAGTTCGACCCCGGCCCGTCTCTGAAACCGCGAGGGCAAAATGATCGGTATGACTTACGAAGCAAATGTTGTCGACGGGGTAATCTCGTTGCCTGACGGCATTGAGATTCCACCAACAGCACGAGTCTGGATCGTCATTTCGGACGAGCCGCCCACCACAAAATCGAGCCCGCGAATTCGTTCTCCGCGATTGGTGAATCCAGATGACGCCAAACATTTTGAACTTGAGTTGGTCGAGGATCCCGATGCCACGCTATGAGGACCGGGGCTTTTCGCCGCCAGCACCCGTTGCCATCGTTTCGGTCAGCAAACTCGACGGGAGCGGAGATGTCACCGGCGTGCCGATGATGATTGATTCGGGAGCGGACGTAACTCTGCTTCCCCGAAAACACATCGAATCCCTGATCGCAGACGAAGCAGAGTCGCAGCCCTTCGAATTGGAGGGTTTCGATGGAACCTGGACCACCGCAACGTCAGTCAAACTGGCATTGAGGGTCGAGGGGCGACTATTCCACGGAGAGTTCCTTGTGCTCGACCAAGAAGTTGGGATTTTGGGCCGCAACGTGATGAATCGTTTGCGACTGATGCTTGACGGGCCAAACTTGAAATGGGAAGTCGTCCGTTGAGAATGACCGTTCAGCCAGTAGAATCGCTTGCCCAGGGCTCAAGTCCGCACATGTCATCAGAATGACGAGGTCGCTACTTTAATTCCCGGCGCGATGAGAGGAAGAAAACGGGACAGGTTCGTTAACGGTGCTATTGGCATCTAATAACGAACCTGTCCCGTTTTGTTCCCGTCCCGTTTTGTTCCCCTGACTTCACGATGGCAGTGCAAACGCATTTTTCGGTGCATGCCGACCAATTCGCGTTCAAACAATCGCCGCATAACTGACGCCGGATGAATTAATGAACTGCGTCCGATTGTCCTTTCCGAGTTTCTCGAACCGCTTACAGTCAGATGTCTGATCATGTCGCTTTGTTTGACTGTTTGATGCTTGACTACCGAAACAAAGAGACCTGACCCTTTTCTGCTTTCCCGAACCGCTTGCAGTCAGATGTCTGATCAGCTCGCTTTGTTTGACTGTTTGATGCTTGACTACTGAAACAAAGAGACCTGACCCTTTTTGCTCTTCCTTGACTACTGAAACAAAGAGACCTGACCCTTTTTGCTCTTCCACCACTGTTGCCGTCAATCAAATACGGAGTTCTCGACCGCTGTTCGTTCATGCCTGCTCTCAAAACACTGGCAGAGCCAGTGACACACATTAACACCACCCATTGCCAGTGCCACCCCGCCGCACGACCGGCAGCCCGGTGCTGATCGAGACAGAACAGTCCGACAACATCGCCTCGGGCCAGGGCACGGTCACGCTGCGAAGCTGGCACGCTCAGGCGGCGGTCGTGCTGGACAAGCTGATCGAGCTGCTGGCGGGACAGTCGCTGTCAGCACGTCCGCAACTGACGCGAAGCTGGGACGGGATCAACTCTCACCGCAGCCTGACCGAAAAAAGCTCCCCCGCCACCGGGCTCGCCCCGGTGGTTCAACGGCCTCTGCACTACTCCGGCCGCACAACAGACGCCGCTGACGCGGACGCTTTCGACGACTCGGACGAAGTCGCGCAAAAGCCGCCAGGCCACCGGAGCAAACCCGGTGGCTCGAGGGACCGCGAACCCGCCTTCGCCGTCGAGCGGCTGCCGGCTCCGGACGCGGAGAGCCGCACGCAGATCTACATCTCGTATGCCTGGGGCGATGACACGTCGGACGAGGGACGTCGCCGGCAGCAGGCAGTCGATCAGCTCGAAGAGAAGCTGCGCGAGTGGGGTTATCAGCCGATCCTCGACCGCGACCAGATCCACTATGGCCAGGGCGTCGACAACTACATGGTGATGCTGGGCCGGGCACCTCGCGTGCTGGTGATCCTCAGCAACCAATACCTGCGTTCGATCGCCTGCATGACTGAACTGCACCACCTCTACAACCGCGCTCTGGAACACGGCGACGAGTTTCTGCAGCGGATCATCCTGGTGGTGCTGGACGAAGTGCGATTCAGCCAGCCGGAAGACCGGGCGGTTCATCAGCGACACTGGCGCGAACGAGCCGAGAATCTGCGCACGCTGCTGGCTGCCGGAGATCTCGGCGGCGAAGACGCGACACTGCTGACGACGATGGACCGCTGGCGTCTGGCGACCTCCGACATGCTGTCGCTGCTGAACTCGCGCCGGGGCCCGCGAACATGGTCCGACATCTCGGCGAACGACTTCGCCGCCGTCCGCAAGATGCTCCCGCCGCCGGGCACGAGCTGACACGAGCCTGCGTTTGACCCACAGCCGCAGGCGCGGGCGTTTCGCGCATCGGCGGTCACCCGTGCAAACGCCTGCGCCTGCGGCTGCGGGTCGAACACATCACTTCTCACCGCGCGCGGGACAGCGTCGAGAGGACGGCCGCTTCAAGAACGACGATGGTCCTGATAGAACGACAGCTCCTGCTCAGAGGACACTTCCATCATGTCGCGAGCGTTCATCAGTCACAGCAGCCCCGACGATCGGTACGTGCAGGAGTTCGTGCAGCTCGTCCGTGGGCTGGGTTACGACGAGGTTTTCAACGACAGCCACACCATCGAGCCGGATGAGCAGTTCTGGCCGCGCATCGAACAGGGGATCCGCGACTGCGATGCGTTTGTCGTCATTCTGTCGCACGCCTCGGTCGAGTCGTACTGGGTGGATCGCGAGGTGCAGTTTGCCCGCGAGCAGGCCAGGAAGGTCATTCCGGTCCGCATCGACGACTGCCAGGTCCCAGCCAGCTTCGACGGTCGCGATGTCCTCGACCTTCGTCCGGGTCGCGGCGACAAGGTCAGGATCTCCGGCACGCATTTGGAGAAACACGCTCCGCGCGTGCTGTTTGGTCGCGAGGCGGAGTTGGCGGCGCTCGACGCGGCGTGGGCGAACGGAACGCTGAACGTCTACACGCTGGTGGCCTGGGGTGGGGCGGGCAAGACGTCGCTGGTGTTTCACTGGGTGCAGACTCGCTTTGCGGCGAAAGAACCAAACTGGCCCGGCGT
>JAQBZS010000800.1 GCA_027622115.1 Planctomycetota bacterium
CAAAATCGGTCGCAGAACTTCTGGGACTCCGCACTAGCGGCCTGCAAATCATGTCGCCGTGGCCGAGGTGAGTAGGCCGGGAGAGAAATACAAGATCGGCAAAGAAAGAGGGGCGGTCGGGCGGTCTCTTTGATTTGCCTGTGCGTGCGCAAACAAAGAGACCTGCAGAGCCAGAATCGGAGTTGCCCATGGACTACCAGATGCGCGTCACGCCGTATTGGTCAAAGATGACGTCGCAACTGATCAGCGACATGTTTTCAAGAGTCGCCTGCGCGACGAGCATTCGATCAAACGGATCTTTGTGATGGAACGGCAAACCGCTGACAGCGCCGGCGTGTTCGACTGTGACTGGCAGAACATTCAACTCGTTCGCGTCCATCTCGCGTCCGACGAATTCGACAAGCGGCTCGGCAAGTGTGTATTTGCCAATTGAAATCTTAATAGCGATTTCCCAGTACGAAGCCGGACTGAGAAAGAGATCATTTTCCGTGTCCGCGAGGTTCTCACGGGCAGTTTTGCTCAACTGCGGGTCGTCGAGCGACATCCACAGGAATGCGTGCGTGTCCAGAAGCAACTTCACGGCATGTAGTCCTGGAAATGCTCCAAGTGTTCATCGTCGTCGGCAACGATCGTCAGCTTGCCCTTGCCCAGTCCGAACCGGCGTGTCTGCTTCTGAGAGCCATTCTTGACCAACCGGGCGACCGTGTCGTTCCCCCGAGTCAATTCGATCTCCTCGCCTGGCGCAAGTTGGTCAACAAGGTCGTCCAATCGCGAACTGGCTTCACTCATCGGGATGGTTGTCATGGTACGTCTCCGATTCTTGGCCCAACCAAGTATTGTAGCTCGTGATAAAGGCGACCGAAATGTCATCGAGCGAACGCTTCACCATGTCCGGCCCACACCGTCCTTGGTGGTATGACGATGGCTGACATCATGCCGCAGCAGAATCACGCAAGAACCACCCCGGCCAGCACTCACCCATGCCGCCGACCACGGATCGTCCGCGCCGGTCTCGAGGCAAAAAACAACTTGCCAGCAGCGACGCCCGGCAGAATCCCGACGCTCCGCACCCTCGTTTCACGCGGCCAGCGAACCAGCCGTCCACTACGGCTGACATGCCGATCGCCGTTGGTAATCTGACGAACGAGCCGCAATCCAGACGTCGTTGAACTCGCAAGGGCAAGCAAACCTCAACCGTGCCCACGAAGCGGCAAAGTTCAACGCACGATCCATGCGTCAGGTGGTGTGATATCGGTCACACACAAAGCAACGCTTCACGCACACCACCAAACGCTTAGATCGAAATTCGTTTATGTGCCAAGGAAGACGAAAAGAAGACGCAGCACCTGTCCCGTTTCCTGCGCAAGGTCAGCCGTTTTCAGGCAAGGCTGAAGCAGCCGACTTCCAGCCAAATCAAACGAATCAAAAAATCCTCGTCGAGCACGGTTCGCCATTGGTCAAGCAGCTCACTGTTCGAGAACGTCCAGGCAAGACCTGTTTCCGATTCTGGCAAGAAGGCACCGGCTTCGATCGGAATCTTTTCAGTGCAGCCGCACTTTCAGCCTCGATGGACGACATCCACATGAACCCCGTCAAACGAGGATTGTGTGAGAAGGCAATCGATTGGAAATGGTCGAGTGCCAGATTCCACGCAGATGGGACGATCGATCCTGATTTCCCGCAACTGACTCGGGTAGACCCGCTTTGGTTCGACGAGTCGGGTACACAGATCTCACACTCCTAATCACTGGCGGAGCCAGTGCCACACTCGGCTTGAGTCGATCGTGAGGTAACAATGTTAATAGAAAGCTGAGCGTGAAGAAGCACTGGCAAAGCCAGTGGCACACCATCATTCGCCCGTGCCACCCCGCCGTGAAGAAGCACTGGCAAAGCCAGTGGCACACCATCATTCGCCCGTGCCACCCCGCCCGCGATGTCGCTACTGATTGCGCACCCAATGTATTTGACGGGAGTCATTGGGTACGCAACAATGGCCGTGTCAACTCGCACTGGAATGAATCGTGAGCCATCCCAACAAGCACATCCGCAACGCCATAGCCTTCGCCGAAAGTCGATTCTGGACGTTCACGAATTCCGGGCCGCGTTCTCACGCATACGGAATCTTGCGTTGTGGGTTCGGGCATGAGGGATGCTGCAAGATCGTGGTGTACAGCACGCCGCGAAGTCCTGAAGACCACGCCAAATCCATCCGTAAGCGCGCGGGCCGATGCCCAGGCTAACCGAAAGGCACGACATGCAGACGTATGAATTCACACTGGTGGCCACCAACGGCAACTGCCCGCCGTCCACGGACGAAGAGGCTTACGACGAGTGGATGCTCGACGTGGCGGACGCGCTGGCCGAACAAATGGGCGGGCGTCCGGACGTGACGGTTGGCAGTGACGCCGCTGGCGTGCATCTGGAATTCTGCCGGGAGGCGGCGGCGTTCGAGGATGCCGTTAATTCGGCTTTGCTGGACATCAAGGCGGCCGGACTGAAGGCGCTGACTGCGGAGTTCGCGTGATGAAGTCCAAGCGAGAAGACGGTCGTGGACACTACCCGCCAGGGCAACATCGGCACGCGGACGTGACTCGATGGAGCGCGGTGCTGATTCGGCTGCGAAGACTGCTGGAGACGCGGCGAGAACACGGCGCCGTGAGTCGCCGGGCGATGGCGGCGGCGGTTGGCGTGTCGGAAGGTGCGGTGCGTAAGTGGCTGTCAGGATCGTCGCGGCCAGCGGAGGAAACCCAGCGGGCGGTTGTGCAATGGATGAACGACATGTCTTGAGTAGTTCGGCCGAACGCCAGCGTCCAGCCGGCCCAAAATGGATGACTATGTGCTGTCTCGCGTCTTGCTGAAGTTCGGGAAGAAAAGGCTCAGGCATTTCTTTGCATCGAGTCGGGGCAAGCGACCGCCTCCAACCGATCGCAAAGCAAAAGTGGCGCAATCCAAACATTGTGTCAACGCCGACGGTTCAACACCCTATGCGTGACGCCGAGAATGATGATGTGGTCAACAAATCGCTGCGCGGCGTTGCATCCGAGCGAATGCTTGGCACAATGTTCTGCTGGTTTCTTCGACTTTGGACGCTGGATTGCCGCGACTCGACTCGGCAATTCAATGCTCGTCATCGCAACACCAGGAAACTCTTGGCGGAATCAACGACCTTCACGGCGAATCGTCGAACTCGCTTCCGGTTGTTTCTCGTCAACGCATGGACGTACGGACCATCGTTTCTTTCGAGACGAAGGGCCGCCAACTTCGCACCATTCATCCGACGTTTCCGCGTGGATGGAAATCGGGCGAATCGCAGAAAATTCTCGCTGCACGAGTACGATCGGATCGATCCCTTCCGAATTTGGGGATCAACTGCCGACGACATTGCAGCTCTGGTTTCCGTGAGGATGTCGTCTATGTGTGGGATCGCTGGAATTGTGGATTTGCGTGGAGTCGCCGATACATCGCCCGCCGTGCTGCATCGCATGGCTGAAGCCATCGTGCATCGCGGTCCGGACGAAGAAGGCTTTTTCCGGACGGCGGGCATCGGCTTCGCTGCTCGGCGATTGAGCATCATCGACATCGCCGACGGTCAACAGCCGATTCAAAACGAAGACCGCAATGTCACGGTGGTCTACAACGGCGAATTGTTTGAGCATCGCGACGAACGCGATCGGCTCAGGGCACGCGGCCATCAATTCCGCACTTCCTGCGACACCGAGATCATCGTCCACCTTTGGGAAGAATACGGCGAGCGGCTGTTCGAGCATCTCCAAGGTCAATTTGCGTTTGCTCTGTACGACCATCGTCAGCGTGTGTTGATTCTTGCCCGAGACCGCGTCGGGATTTGTCCGCTGCATTGGACGCAGCAAGGCGACACGTTGTACTTCGGGTCCGAAGTCAAATCCCTGTTGGCCAGCGGTTCGTTCATACCCCGCGCGGATGTCCGCGGGCTGGATCACATCTTCACGTTTTTCGGCGTGCCCACGCGCCGCACACCATTCGAAGGCGTCTCTGCGGTTCTTCCCGGCCATTATCTCAAGATTCGATTCAACTCAGGCGGGTCTCCCGCCAAGATCGAAGACCACGAATATTGGGATTT
>JAQBZS010000801.1 GCA_027622115.1 Planctomycetota bacterium
TCGTATGTTCTTGAGCTTCCGAAACTCACCGGCCAACTTTGCTGGTTCTCGCCGAAACGACGTCGCCAGAGTCAATGCCTGCGGTGTCCGGCGCAGGGACGCGTTGACCCCAATCTTGATCCAGAAATAGACTCCGGGGGATTCAACCAACTCTGCGTCATGGAAGACGAATGAGCCAAGCCGCCATCCCGCACACCGTGATCCCTTTTTCGCGGTTCGAACAGTTGCGACACGCCCGCTCCATCTTGTTGCAGGAAGCCGACGCCGTTCGGAATATCGCCGCTAGTCTGGATACGGACTTTTGTGCTGCTGTGGAATTGATCTGGCGCTGCGAAGGCTCGGTGATCGTCACCGGCATGGGCAAGGCCGGACTCATCGGCCGGAAGATCGCCGCCACGCTGTCGTCCACCGGGACGCGAGCCCACTGCCTACATCCGGCCGAAGCCGTCCACGGCGACATCGGCTGCGTGCATGCGGACGATGTCGTGTTGGCGCTGTCCAACAGCGGCGAGACCGAAGAAGTCAGTCGCCTGCTGCCGATCCTCGAACGCTTGGGCGTGCCGGTCGTGGCGATCACCGCCGATGCCGATAGCACTCTGGGCGCGGCGGCTGACGCGGTGATCAAGATCGGTCGACTGACGGAAGCCGACACCAACGGCCTCGCTCCATCGACCAGCACCACGGTCATGCTGGCGGTCGGAGACGCGTTGGCGCTGGTGGTCAGTCAATTGCAGGGATTCACATCCGAGGACTTTGCCGGCTTCCATCCCGGCGGCAGTCTCGGTCAAAAGCTGCGAGCCGTCGCCGATGCCATGCGGCCTGTCGATGAAGTTCGCATCGCCAACCAGGACTCCACCGTGCGAGACGTCTTGACGGGATCCAGCAAACCCGGTCGCCGAACCGGTGCGGTGATGTTGATCGACACTGACGGGACACTCGTCGGGTTGTTTACGGACAGCGACCTGACTCGTCTGCTTGAGCAACGTCGCGACAATCAACTCGACCAACCCATCGCGGAAGTCATGACGCCGAATCCGATCACGATCAACGTCAACAAGCGACTCAGCGACGCGGTGGATGTGCTGTCCGATCGCAAGCTCTCCGAATTGCCGGTGGTCGATGATGCGGGGCGTCCCGTCGGTCTGATCGACATCACGGACCTGATCGGCTTGATCGATCACGACCAGATTCGAGAGGCGGCCTAGATGATCGCCACCGCGGCCGAACATCACACCACGCAACACACCATGTGGTTGGCGCGAAGCCGGTCGCACCGCTTCATGTTGGCGATGTTCGCGTCCAGTGCGATGTGTGGACTGTACCTGGCGTACGCCCATTTCGTGACGCCCTACGTTTCGCGCGATCTATCGGAACAAGCAAAGTCGCCACCGCTCCCGCCGCCGCCGCCGCCGCGGGACGCCAAGGAATTCGCCAAACGCTATTTGCCGCAACAACCGTTCGCGCAAGAAGCTCGCTATCAAGTCAAATCGCCGGACGGCTTCATTTACTCGCAGCAATGGGAAAAGGCCGAAAACGAAAAGGCCGTTCGTTTCACGCCCTTCGCCATGATCTGGATGCCGCAGGGTCGAGAACGCGACCCGGGCAAGACCGACACCGAGCAACCGATCCTCATCACGTGCAAGTCGGCCGTGATCGAATTCGAATCCGAATTCAAGATCGACCATCCCAAACCGGGTCGGATCATCAACGCCACGCTGTTTGGCGATGTGCGCATTGCGGGGCCCGATGGCTTGGAGATTCGCGGGCGGCACTTCACGTTCTCCGACGAAGCGCTCCAAATCTTCAGCGACCATCCCGTCCAGTTTCGCTATGCCAAGCACGAAGGCACGGCTCGCGGCGTACAGATGGAATTGATCCGCATGGAGTCGCCGCCCAGCGACGAAATGTTTGCCGTGTCCGGCATTCGCAGCATGCGGCTGCGTCGCAACGTGTTCATGAAAGTCGACGTGGATCCCGCAACCGCCCGTTCCTTGAGCGCCGGCGGTCAACGACGCGATTCCCCACCAGTCACCGACAAATCGGTGCCGCTAATCATCACCAGCGTCGGCCCATTCGACTTCAACTTGGAAACCAACATCGGCGCGTTTCGCGACCAGGTCCGAGTCGAGCACCAGACGACGCCGATCTATAAGGACTCGCTGGAAACCGAACTGTTGACGTTGGTCTTCGAACCAAAGTTGCCCGTGACAAAACCAACCGCCCCGCCACCCGATGCTCCCGGAAGATTCCAGGGGTTCGAAACCAACTTGCGATTGCGACGGCTGACCGCTGAAGGCGAAAACGTGCTGCTGGTGTCCGAGGAAAGCACCGCCACCGCGTCGATGCAGGAATTCGACTATGACGCCGACAGTCGCGTGGTGTACATGGCGGCGACAGCGAAGAACCGCAAAGTGCGAGTCGTCCAGGGCTACAGCGAGTTGGAGTCGCCGCAAATCCGCATTCAGCACGATGTCGAAGGCAACGTGGTGTCGGTCGTGTGCCGGGGACGCGGATCGTTGAAGCATCGCGATCCGGTGACTCGCGACACGATTTTGGCATGCAGTTGGGCTCAACAATTGAAAAAGTACCCCGACCCGAAATCCGACTTACACATCATCGAAATGGAACCGCAGGCGATCGTGCGAGCACCCGGCCAACAGGTCGGCCTGGCCGCCGACTTCATCAAGTTGTGGCTCGAACAAATCGAACAGCCCACCGAGGACTCGCCGGATTCGTTCGGCAACTTCTTCTCGACCGCATCAGTGACCGCGACACCACCCATCGACTCGTCCACGCAACTCGGCGGCACGGAGTCGACCGCCGGGATGTTGACAACTGCAATGGACACGGACGCGAACGGCGAGAATCGCGCGGGCAAGAAAAAGAAGACGAAAACGACCTATGAGCCCAAGCGGTTGTTGGCTCTGAAGAATGTGGCCATCGTCAGTCCCACGGTGCAGGGCGAAACCGATCGGCTCGAAGTCTGGATCAAGACGGTCGTTCCAGCCCCGCCGGAAATCGCGATGCAACCCGCTGGCGATCTCGGCACGGCGACCGCGGACGGCACGCCCGCCGCCAAGAAGCCGAAGAAACAGAAGGATAAGAAATCGTCGCCGATCGTCGTAAAATCCGATCTCGTGCGAGCCCAACTCATTTTGCATCCCGGCGAAGCCGATCCGGAAATCTCCGAATTGGAAGCGCACGGCAAGGTGGACGTGACTCGCACAGCCACCGAAGTCGGCGACCAGTCCGTCAACATTCGCGGCAATTTCTTACGGCTGCGAAATCCCGGAGGCACATCGCAAACCGCGCATGTCTACGGACGCCCGGCTCGTATTGAACGCCCCGATTTTCAGTTCGAAGGCAACGAACTGCATTTGGATCGCGAAAAGAATCTCGCATGGGTCAAAGGCTCGGGCGTGCTGCAAATGATGGTCACCAAATCGATGGATCGCGAAACGCTGAAAGAACCGACCCCGCTCCGCGTGTGGTGGGACGAACAGATGAATTTCGACGGCATGACGGCTCGGTTCTTCGGCAATGTGCGCTCGGTGATGCAAGACAGCCAGATGGAGTGCCAGGAAATGAACATCGTGCTGACCGAACGCATGTCCTTCGTGGACGATGCGAAAGGTCTGGGGAAACTCGTCAACGGCAAGCCGCCGGCCAACACATTCGCCAATGGTGTGGAGCGCATGGCGAACACAAACGACATCCTCACAAATAGCAAACCCGCGAAGAAAGGCCCCGAGGTCTTAAGCATCTTGTGCAAGGACGAAGTCACCGTTCGCAGCCGCGAATACAAGGACAACAAGTTGCTCGGCATCCGCCACGCCCGTTTCGCGAAGTTCGCGCTCAACGAGCAGACGGGCGAAACCGAAGCCACTGGCCCAGGCTGGATCACGTCATGGAATCGCGGAAAAGGCAAGCGAGCCGCCTTGGCCCCGACGGCGGTGGCATCCGCGAACCGCCCGATCACCACCGAAAAGTCCGATTGGGAGTATTGGCGCATCGACTTTGTCGGCACGACGACAGGCAACGTGCGGGATCGATCATCCACGTTCAACGACCGCATCGTGGTGGTGTATGGCCCGGTA
>JAQBZS010000802.1 GCA_027622115.1 Planctomycetota bacterium
CGGGAACTCGCTGGACTTCTTCCCGGGCAGTCATCGCGAGCGAGGCATCATCATCGTGCAATCAGGCACGTCGACGTCTCGACGAGGCCGTGGCCGTGAACGGGAAAAGAACTCGTTCAACCTGATTGAGGTTTCGGCGACGACGCACTGCATCACGCATTACGTCTACTTCAACGAGGAGCACGGCTTTACGCCATTCAGCCGCCACCTGTTTCCCCGACCCGGCCAGCAATTCGAGCACGACGTACTGCACGCATCGGATGAGGCAGAGTCCGTACTCTGTGGCAAGCTTCACCGTTGATCCCATGATGCAGATCGCACACCGGGATCTCGGACCGACTCCTCATTCCATTTTGCTTGATACGATTCCCGATGCCGAAGTGTGTGCTCTTCTGCACAATGGGCGACTGGGCACAGTGCTGGTCGCGCCGATGTCGCTCACCGGTCCTGCAATCGATTGATACTGCTTGAGAAGCAGCACGGCTCAAGCGTGGCACAAGTTTCGCAATTCAAACGAAACAAACCACAGCCGCGTCCAGCTTCCAGGTATTCGAGTATCACTTCAGATTCGAGTCAATCCATCGAGGGATCACATGCTTGCCGGTCACACTGATCTCTATGAGGTGCTTGGCGTATCACGGGATGCCGACTCGGGCGCCATCAAGAAAGCCTATCGAAAGCTCGCTGTCGAGTTTCATCCAGACCGCAACAGGTCGCCCTGTGCCGAAGAAAAGTTCAAGCAAGTCACAGAAGCGTTCGCCGTGCTGTCGGATCCTGAGAAACGCCGCGCTTACGACAGCAGCGGAATGGCGGGGATCGGAGGTTTTTCAGCCGAAGACCTTTATGCCGGAGCGGATTGGGGTGACATCGACGGGCTGGGAGGTCTCGGCGGCAGCCTGTTTGGATCACTGTTCGGCGGTCGTCAATCTCGCGGGGCGGAGTTTGAGCAGATGCAGCCAGTCATGGTCGAGCTTCAGGTTCCGCTCGATCGAATCATGCACGGCGGAATCGAGCAGGTCCGTGTTCCCGTGCGAGGCACGTGTTCCGCGTGTCATGGCACAGGAGCCAAAGCCGGTTCGCAGCCAAAGAAGTGTCCCGCCTGCGATGGTCAGGGTCGGCAGGTGACAGCGCAAACTCGTGGTAACGCAGCCGTGCAGCAGATTTCGATCTGTAGTCAGTGCCGCGGGAACGGGCAGGTAATCGAGGATCCATGTCCAACTTGTCAGGGCGCTGGGCAGTCGACCGAAACTCAGAAAGTGACGGTCGCAATTGTCCCCGGCATAGCGGACGGAACTGTGATCCGACTGGAATTGCCGGGCGGACTAAAACGGGAAGCTCGTGTCATCATTCGGAGCCAGCGACATCCCCAATTTGAGCGTCGCGGACATGATCTGTGGGCTGAACATTCCATCGACGTCACCGATGCCGTCCTTGGAACGAAACTCAACGTCAGGACGCTTGACGGCGAATGCACTCTCAGCGTACCGGAAAGAACAAAGCCTGGCACCGTGTTGCGACTTCGCGGGCAGGGACTGCCGATTCCAGGAACGACCGATCGCGGACATCTTTACGTTGCAGTTCAAGTACGGATGCCCAGAGAACTCTCGCCAGCAGCCAGAGAGCTCTACGAGCAGATTCGCTCCCAGCAGACGACAGCTCAGCAGACACCAGACCAACCACAGCCGGTTTAAGTTAGAGGGATCGCCATGCACAATGAATTCTTTCTGAAAACAATTCGCCCGATGAGGTCTCAGCATGTTGATGCAGCGAGCTGGCAGCCGGCGGCAGATGTCTACCGCATGCTCGACGGGTGGCTGCTCAAGGTGGAACTGGCCGGAGTTCGGCCGGATGAGCTGCAACTGCTGGTCGAGGGTTGCGACCTTATACTATCGGGACGACGGCGAGACTGGATCATCGAACGTGGCCGGCAGTGTCATTCGATGGAAATTGCCTACAGTTGTTTCGAACGACGATTCTCGCTGCCCTGCCGCGTTGACAACTGCCGGATCGCCACCGAATACCGCGACGGCATGCTGGTGATCCGGATCACGACAGTTTGTGCTGCAGGCTGACAGATTTCATCGACGAGAGCTTGGGCCAACGGACGTTGTGCCTGATCCTGCAGCCAACGAAAACGGTGATCTTCGCTCCGAAGATGATGCCCAAGGCCTGAGAGAAAGTGAGCAGCTCAGCGAGCACATAGCCGACCGCCGCGACGGAGATCACACTCGACGATTGCGGACTGGCGGTTGCGATGGCACCGGTGCAGACGCCCGAAAATGGCCATTTCGTAGTCCGTGCAAGTGTGGCGAGGAGACGCTCGTCGGCCATCGTCCGCAACCCGCCAGTCATTACCGTCGTGCCGAGCAGAAACAGGCCCAGACCACCCGCCGCCTGGACAATTCCGCCGAGCATGGAAACGGCATCCCCTTTCAGGTTGGGTTTCTCACTTCACCGGCGTGACCCGGACTCCCGAGAGTGTTGTCGGATCGGAGTCTGTATCGAGCAGAAGTCGTTGACCGTTGGCGATTGGTTTGGCTCGGAGAACTTTGAGATTCACCTGGCTTTGTTCCTTCGTCGAGGACTCGTGAAATTCCAGATACGGCTTCTGATCGAGCTGTCCTGATGACAGCCTGACAAGATGCCGTTGACCGGCATTCTTCTGCGGCGGTCTTGCGTCGTAAAGAATCAGTTGCGAGTTTCCGGGTAAATTGGAGAAGCTGGGTGTCGCGGCCAACACTGCCTGTTTATCGACATCACCGCCTTCAAGCCGACTTGAAACGGACAGATAGGCGGTGTCGTCCCAAAGCTCGTCGATCCCCAGGAAGACCTGCCGTTGACGTTTGTGATTAAACATCTTCAATGTCGGTTCATTTGAGTCGAGCCCCAGTACGAGTCGCTCTCGTCCGTCGCTGTCGCTGATGACGACTCTGCGAGCACGCAATGTGTCAAACACACCATCTCCCGGCTTCTCAGCCAGGTCGGGCGCCGCGGCACCAACCATCAACACGACGACGGCACCGACACTCAATCCAAACACGGCTTTTTTGAAAAGTCGATTCTGGCGTTCGAGTGTTTCCAGCCGATTCTCAAGGTCTCTGACGTCAATGTCCGTCATCGAAATGCTCCCTTCGGATAAGTGACGTCGCCGCGATTGGCGACGCACATGGGTTGGTGCTGACCACACTCGTCAGTTTGCTACATGCAGGTTCGGGTAGTCAGTCGGCTCATATGGCTTCAACTCGTAGTGTGACTGCAGAAACTTCACTAGATCGATCAGCTGCTGCACGGTCATTACCTCGTTGTAATTTCTCATCCGGGATTCTTTGCCCTCGTCGTCTTTCGTGACCTCTTCTTTGACGTAACCTTTTGCCACTTTGTGAGACGGGTTGATGATCGACGTGACTAGCTCGCCATAGGTCTGAATTCGATTGACTTTTCCACCCAGCCGCACCGCCATGTCGGTGGCATCTTCAGCCACCTCAAGTTTGACGCCGTCGACCTGATGGCACGCGTGGCACTGCAATTCCACGAAAACCGCCTGTCCGCGTTTGACGTCTCCGTTCGGCAAAGTGAACCCACGGCCCGACTGAGGAGCCGGAGCACACCCCATAACCAACAGCGCACCCAGTAGCGTTACACTCGTTAAACGGGACATGACAGACTCCTGGGCTTTGACGGGCTGGATTGCGAAACCACTCCCTGGCGTTTTCGTGCAGACTCATCTGCTCACGAACGGCTGACGCAAACGGGGTGCCGAATTCGGAAAGTCAGTGACTTTCCTTGTCCAGCACCGTTGAGCCCGCACACAGGCATCTTGTTTCTGACCATTTGCGGATTGCGCGCCTGCGGAACTAAACCATGTGCCGAGCCGACATCGTGCGATAGCTCAGGTCGCTGATTTTCCACTTCATGCGTGGCATTGAGTTTGCTTATTACCTTTAGTGTCATGTCAGAAAGATGAGACAGCATGTCACAGTACGAGCACACTCAACGATCGCCTCTGTATCTAATGTTGATGGCTGTCGCCGGAATCTTTGCGGGCCAGGCTGTCATCGTTCAGCAGGAACAGTCTGCGCAAATTGTCCTGTTG
>JAQBZS010000803.1 GCA_027622115.1 Planctomycetota bacterium
GTTTATTGATCGACTGCGTTCTACGTGCATTCGGCCGCCGCCTCTCAATCCGGCGTCAGACGGCTCGTTAACAACCGGAATGGGACGATCCGGCGCCTACTTTCCATCGTCCGATTTGAGTGTCGGCGGACCGCTGATGTAGCCCAACTTCGCCAGAAAGCGGTCCATCTCCGTCACCGTCTGGTGATAGTACGTCCCGCCGCTTCTTCCAAAATTGAAGAATCCGTGCGGTTGATCCTTGTAGAGAAACAGCTCGCTTTGACTGCCAACGTCGCGCATCCGTTTTTGAAACTCTTCGCCCGTCGCCACCGGAATCAGCGAGTCCTTTGTACCGAGAAACACAATCGCCGGGGACATGCCCTTGCGAATGTTGTGCATCGGCGAGATTTCCTTGTACCGATCTTTGACTCGCGTGTAGCCGTATCCCTTGGGACCGTTGTCATAAACCGGATTGAACAGACACAACGCATTCGGTTGTGAGCTGACGGACTTGTCTTCGCCGTCCTCGTCCAACCCCGGCACGGTCGCCGTCGCGGCAGCGACATGCCCTCCCGCCGAACCGCCGCCCGCAGCAAGTTTGTCAGCATCGATCCCCATCTCATCCGCATGCGCACGAATGAATCTCACAGCCGACTTGCCGTCCTTGACGCATTCGAACGGAGTCGTGTCGTTGCGGGACTTGACGCGATACTCCGCACACATTGCCACCATCCCGCGCGACGCGAGATAGGCTGAGTGCTCGTAGAATTGGCTGGGACTGCCTCCGTTCCAGCCACCGCCGAAGAAGAACACAATGGCGGCTCGACGGTCGGATTGCTTGAAGTCTTTGGGCTCGAAGACGTGCAATTTCAACACGACGTCTCCGACTTTCTTATACACGAGCGTGCGAGTCGGCTGTGCTTTTTCGGCAGCGACGGACGTCTGCGTTTGAACGAGGCCAAACAGGATCGTGGCGAGAATTGAGAAATGGCGATGCACGAGCAGTTCTCCAGATGCGAATGGTGGTGCGTTTCGAGTGGTGGATGCAGATTACGCCGACCGCGACGCGTCATCAAACCGAGTGGGAGTCCGCGGACGACGTCGGATGTGGATTTCGGATGCTGGATCAGCCGATTACAATGATTCCCTCGTTCGCAAGCAGCAGCTTGGGAACGATTTCAAACAGCAGCTTTGAACCACCCAACCCCCGTCTCGTCAGCCAATTCTGTCGACCGTGAGGTTCTCATGCAGACATCACGTTGGAATCATCCGGGAATCAATCGCCGAACCGCTGTTCAGGCAGGTGCCGTGGGGATGCTCGGTCTGGGCATGAACCACGTCGAGGCGTTGCGCGCCGCCAATTCCAGCGAGCAGTCGGCGACGCCGCTCGGATCGGCCAAGTCCGTGATTTACATCTTCCTCTCGGGCGGGCTGGCGCAGCAGGACAGCTTCGATCTCAAACCCGACGCGTCCGAAACCGTTCGTGGGGAATTCGACCCCATTGCCACGAGCACGCCCGGCATCGAAATCTGCGAACACTTGCCGATGCTGGCACAGCGCAGCCACCTGTGGTCACTCGTGCGATCGCTCACCCACCCGACCAACGGCCATACGCTCGGCCATTACTTCATGCTCACGGGCCGCTCGGTGGCGCCGGTCTTCAAGGGCGATCGCAAACCAAGATCGACGGATTGGCCATCGATCTCGTCCGTTGTCGGCGATGCCGTTCCGCCGCGAAACAACTTGCCGCCTGCGGTGATGCTTCCCGAACGACTGGTCCATTGGTCGGGCGGCGTGATTCCCGGCGCGTATGGCGGCCTGATGGGGCATCGTCGCGATCCGTTTATCATCGAGGCCACGCACTACGGCGATCCCTTTTGGCGCGGTGCCTACCCCGAGTATTCGTTCTTCCAAATCCCGAAGAAAAACCCCACGTCGGATGAACCGAAGCTGTTTCAGGCTCCCAGCCTAAAACTACCCAGTGAACTGACCAACCGCCGCTTCGACAGCCGGTTGCATCTGTTGAGGACGATTGACGCACAACGGCGCGGCATGGAACAGTCCGCCGAGCACGCGCGCTATGATCGGCACCGCCAATCGGCAATTTCACTGTTGGCCAGCGAGCGGATTCGTCGAGCGATCGACGTTCGCAATGCCGACGAAAAGACGCAGACACGCTACGGTCGCAACAGTTTCGGCTGGTCGTTGTTGATGGCGAATCGCTTGGTTCAATCCGGCGTTAACATGGTGCAGGTGAATCTCGGCAACAACGAAGGTTGGGACACGCATGGCGATGCGTTCTGGCGGTTGCGAGAAAAACTGTTCCCGCCCACGGACCGAGCCTTGTCGGCATTGCTGGACGACTTGAATTCCAGCGGTTTGCTGGACAGCACGTTGATCGTCATGGCGGTCGAATTTGGTCGGACTCCGAAGATTTCTCTTTTGCCCGACAACTACAAGGCTCCCGGTCGTGACCATTGGGGAGCCGTGCAGACGGTCTTCTTCGCCGGTGGTGGGACTCGCGGCGGAAATGTGGTCGGGTCGTCGGACAAACTCGCGGCTTATCCGGCCACGAATCCGCAAAGGCCGGAGAACATGGCGGCTTCGATCTACAACGCTTTGGGCATTCCCCAATCCGCCGTCTGGCACGATGAACTGGATCGACCGCACAACATCTATCACGGTCAACCTATCGAAGGGCTTGTCTGACCCTCCATGAGAATCGCCGTGCTCGCGAATCCCGAGAGTTGGTATCTCGCGGATCTACAACGTGCCGCCCATGACGCCGGACACGAGTTATTCCGAGTCGATTATCGTCGCCTCGTGGGCCGCGTTGACCGAGTGGAGATTGACGGCGATCCCCCGATCAGCCTCTCCAATGTGGACGCCGTCATTGTGCGAACCATGCCGCCCGGTTCGTTGGAACAAGTGGTGTTTCGCATGGACGCACTTTTGCACCTCGAGGAATCAGGCGTTGCCGTGGTCAATCCGCCCAAGGCCATCGAATGCGCGGTCGACAAATTCCTCGCGACGTCTCGGCTGGCGCGTGCGGATTTGCCGGTGCCTCCCACGATCGTGTGCGAAAACTTCGAGTCCGCGATGTCGGCGTTCGAGGAACTTAGTCGAGACGTCGTGGTGAAACCAATCTTCGGCTCGGAAGGTCGCGGCATCGTGCGCGTCACGGATCCCGAAATGGCTCATCGCGTGTTTCGCACCTTGGAACGCATTGATGCCGTGCTGTACCTGCAACAATTCGTGCCGCACGCGGGCTTCGATGTTCGTGTCCTCGTTTTGGACGGCCAAGTCGTCGGCGGGATTCGTCGCCGAGCCAACGGTGACTTTCGCACGAATGTTGCCCAACACGGCACGGTCGAGCCACACCGACCCACGCCGATTGAACGTCAACTGGCGTTGGATTCGACGCACGCGATCGGAGCCCGCATTTCCGGAGTCGATCTCTTGCAGGATCGCCGCGACGGAACGCATTACGTGATCGAGGTCAATGCGGTCCCCGGCTGGAAAGCGTTCGAACGAGCCACCAAGATTGATGTCGCGGCACGGTTGATTGAGTCGTTGAGCCGCTGACGGATCGGCCACGGTTTCCGGTCACACGACCACTGATCGGGTTCCGCAGCGAGGGTAACGATGGCTCAATGGTGGGCTTTGACCCAAACGGCCTCGACGGTGAATTGAGCGTTCTCGGCCGTCATGCGACCCGATTGCGGATCGAATTTCGCGGTTCCCATCGCGTCGTGACCGCCGAAGGCATCGCGATCAAAGACTTCAATCCTGGTGACTTCTCCGCGCGGGATATGCAACCACGGATTCCAAGACACGGCTTGGGTGTCCGTCTTGGTGCCGCTCAGTCCCGCTCGCAATCCACCGTCCGAACGGACTTTGTAGGACAGATCGGGCCGCGATCCGTCAATGTCCCAATTCCGACCGCTGGGCTTCGTGAAACTCTTACTGCGGATCGTCACTTCTTTCAGCAGCCAACCGCTGAACTCGAAACTGCCCCGTGAATTTGCCTCCCAACGCAGGTGATCGCCGAGGGAAACCGGTTCGCCGGGACTCGCTTCAAACGGCAACGACAGATTCTG
>JAQBZS010000804.1 GCA_027622115.1 Planctomycetota bacterium
TCGCGGCGAAAGTCGTCCTTTGTTCTAACGCTTTGACCCGCGAGCATTGAACTTTGAACCACCCGACCCTTCCCCCTATCCGAGTTCAAAACCTGCTTGAATTGTTTCCCGTGTCAACCCAAGATTCTCAACACGCTAAGGACGCGTGCAGTAACAACTTCCCGTTTTGTAGCCACGCTCGCCAGAGTGTGGGCTTTTGAATGCAGAGCCGGTCCCACGCTCTGGCGAGCGTGGCTACGGACGAAGTTCTTGCACGCGTTCTAAGCCCCGTGGTGGCGGAAAACGGATTGGCCAGTCCATCGACAGCACGAAGCTCGCGTGAAAAAATCCCCGTGTCAAGCTCATCTTTTCAACACCTTAGATGCGGCTTACAGGTACGAGAACAAATTCAATTGCAACGACTGAGAAGCCGTGCGGAATGTTGCCTCGAGCGTGGTCTGGTATGTGGCGATACGCGTGATCGTCTCGGCGAAGTCCGTGTCGAATTCCAGCGACAGACTCGCGCGAATCTGCACGTCTTCGTCTTGCAGCCGAGCTTCGACGTTGTCGACCTCGCGCAAGCGCGCACCCACTTCCGCTCGGACGAGATTGAAGCGGTCAATCTCGGCATCGAGTTCTCCGCCTAAACGAGCGAGTTCCACATCGTCGCCGGCTCGCAGGGCTTGGGCGATTCCGATCAGCACGTTCAGCACGCCTTCCGTCTGACGCGAATTGACGTCGCTGCCGGTGATAGCCGTTCCGGCAGGCTGCGTGCCGGCGATTCCCAGCGACGTCGCCAGCGCATTGTCCGCGATCGTGATGTCTCCGGAGACGTCGTCGATCGTGATCCCGTTGCCGACGGAGTTGAGAGCGGCCGTCAAGACGCCGGGGTCGACGGCATTGATGCGGTCCAAAACCTGTTGCACGGTAAACGTGCCGCTGAGATCGATGCTTGCGGTCGATGTGTCGCGACGCGTGATCTCCAGATTGATCCCGTCGTTCACCGACGCCCCCACGCCGAAATTGAGTTCCGACAACGACGTGCTCGCAGTCATCGTGCGGATTCCGAGCAGCGTCGCGTTCTGGCCGTTGTTTTCGCCAATCGAAAAGTCGGCTCCGCTAAATCGGCTCGACACCGCCAACCCATTGCGGTCCTCGTTGATCGCCAGAAACAAGTTCTTGTCGACGGCGTGCATCGCATTGAACAAGTCCTCGATCGTGGCGTCCGCGGCACTCGGGATGTTGACGGTGCTGGTCGTGTTTCCGTTCACAATCTGCAAACCGTTGCCGGCGATCGTGCCGATTCCCGTGCCCGCATTCAACGTCGACAGCGGCGTGTGAATCGTGAGAATGGGATCGATGTCCGAACCGTTGATGACGCCCGTCGCCCCGGATTCAATCCCAAGATCACGGGCCGTCGTACCGCCGCCGATATCGCTGACCCCGACAGTGCCGGCCGACGGAGTCAGTCGCAGGCCGAAGTTGGTGGTGGGATCGATTTCCGCCGTCAACGTCAGCGGTCCTGCGGCAAACGCGTTTTCAAGTTGTGTTTTGACGTCGTCGAATGTCTGAGCCGATGACAGGTCCACGGTTTGCGTTTGTGTCGAGCTGCCGTTGTCGAGCGTCACGGTGATGCTGCCGGTGGGCACGCCGAGTCCACCGTTCGCGTCTTCCAAGCGGGTTGCCAAGGTCAGGGCGGGATTGATGTCGTCGCCAACCGGTTCGGTCAGGGCCACGAACGCCGAATTGCCGTCAATGTTGTTGGCCATTCGCAAATCGATGTCGAAGAACGACTGAATGCTCAAGACGTCTCCGCCGTATCGCACGCTGCCGTCGGCTTGCAGGTCGAACGGGACCTGCTGAGTTTCACTTCCGCCGAACAGATAGCGATCTCGGAATTGACGATTTGCGGAATTCAGCACGTCGCGGACCAGCGAATCGACTTCAATCGCCAAGCCCTGTTTTTCGGTGGCGGTCGACCCGGAACCGATACCCGCGAAGAGCAACGACTTCGCGCGGTTGAGTGCGTCGCCGACCGGACGCAGTGCGTCATCGGAAGCGGCCAACAATGATCGACCGGTATTCAAGCTAATCTGCATCTGGTCCTTACGCTCGATGATTCGCTGAAAAATCATCGCCCGCACGGATGAAGCCGGCGCTTCGCTTGGCAGTTGATAGCGTTGTCCGGTGGAAAGCTGCTCCTGCAAGTTGGCCAGACTCGAATGCGCGTCTTCGACGTGTCGTTGGAATCGTTTGGCGATCAACTGATTCGTGATTCGTCCGCTGGGAATGGGGCTGATCGTCATTGCTGGATGCCGCCTATAACTGCAACAAGATTGTGAACAGTTCGTCCAAGGTGCTGATCATCCGCGCGGCCGCTTGGTAGCCGTGCTGGAACTCGATGAGATTGATGGCTTCTTCGTCGAGGCTCACGCCGGACGTCTGCTGTTTCTGGCTGAACAGCGACAACTTGAAACTCAACAAACCGTCGGTCAACGCCTGCTCGGTGGCCGATCCCTGAGCCACATCCGCCACGACCACGCTGTAGAACTCGACAATGGACTGTCCGTCGAGCGACGACATTTTGTTGTCCGCGAATTCCGACAGCGCCACCGCATTGCGATTGTCGGACGGGCCACCGCCCTGCGAAGTGGCGAGGTATCCCGGATCGGACGTGACCAACGAGTTCACACCGATGTCGTTGGAATTGCTACCCGTAAAAAACGTGTTGATTCCCAACGCGGCCAACACGGAACTCGAATCGTTTGCGAAGGCGAATTCGAAGCCGGGATCGGAAGTGATCGAAAACCGACCGTTCGAAGTGATGGACGCATTCAGACCGGCAATGGCATCCAGATCCGCCAACAGCGACGCTGCGGACGTCTCGGTGCCGATGCCGTCCAAGTCGATTTGAATCGCCGTGGTTTCGGTGATGCCGCTTTCGGCGTTAGTGACGCGGACTTCGAAACGACCGTGCTCGGGTGTGAACGCCAGCCCGGCGGCCGAGTCGTTGAGAGCTGCGGATTGGTCGGCGATGGGGTTCGTGCCGGTGAGCGACGTGTGTCGTTTGGTGCCTTCGCCCGACGCATGAATCTTATTGAATTCAAAGATGATGCCGGCGGTGTATCGATTCAGGTCGTCGACGAACTTGCCAAGCACGTTGTCTCGTCCTTCCGCGACGCCGTTGATGATTCCGCCCGTGGGTGGCAACAGTGCTTTTGAGTCGGCGATGCGGACGTTGAGGACTCCGACGTCGCGATCGATCGTCGAATAGGTTTCCAAGCGAGTCGACGACCCGAGTTGAATCAGTGATTCCGACCCGGTGCGAATTTCCACGAACCCGTTTTCTCGTTCTAGAAACTGAATGGGCACGATTTCGGACAATCGATCCAGCGCCTGATACCGTTCCGAACGCAGGCCTCCGGCATCGCTGTTGGACAGGCCGGCTTGCTCCATCGAGACGATCTGTGGATTGAGCGCATCCACGATGTCCAGCAATTTGTTGGCCTCGGTGACCAACGTTTCCACGTTCAAGGAATGGTCCAGATTGAGCGTGTCGACGCGGAGTGTGTTAATGCGATCGCGGAGATTGGTGACGTCGCTCGCGAATTGTTGCCCCTGCTGAATCACAAACTGACGCAGCGCGGTGGACTCGGGTTCGGCGACGATGTCGTTGATCGATCCGAGGAATTCGTTCAGACCGCTGGAGAGATCGGACGTGCCGAGTTCCCGGAGTTGCAGTTCGAGTTGCTTGTAAATCGTGTTCCGCGACTCGGCCGCTTTGAATTCGCCGTTGGAGGTGTGAATCCGTTTTTCGAGGAACAGGTTGATCTGTTGTTGAATGCCGATGACTTCAACGCCGGAGCCGACGATGAGGTCGCCTTGGCGCGTGGGAGAAGACGTGGCCAACAACGCGGACTCGCGGACGTAACCCGGCGTGTTCGCGTTGGCGATGTTTTGACCGGCGACTTGAATGCTGGTGGTGTAGGCATTCAGTGCGTTGCCGGCATTGATGAGTGCGGAGTTTAGTCCCATGAGCTAACGATCGGAGTCCATCGACATTGGCGGTTACAGCCGCGAAGCGGCGACAGCAC
>JAQBZS010000805.1 GCA_027622115.1 Planctomycetota bacterium
CAGACGCGGACCACGCCGTCGGTTCCGGTTCTGGTGACTCGACCCCCATCGGTCGACACATCCACCGCCGTAACCGGGACCGGCCCCGTTAAGGTCGCCGCTGCCACGATGGGCGCTGCGGGAGCCGCGACACCCGCAGCGGGCAACTTCCACAATCGCACGAAATTCAAAGCGTCGCCCGCGATGGCGTTGAGCCCGTCGGCGCTCAAGGCGACATCCGCCACGGCACCCGTCATGCCTGCGCAGGTCAGCAGTTGTTTGCCGTCCGCGACGTTCCACAACCGCACGGATTTGTCCGCCCCGCCGCTCAGTAGGCGGGTCCCGTCGGGCGAGAACGCGATCCCAGTGACGGCTCCTTCGTGACCGGCGATCAAGCGGTCGAGTGACAGCGTATGGAGTTCCGCGTTGTTGCCGACCGCCACGGCCAGCGATCGTCCGTCCGGCTGAAACGCCAGATCCACGGCGGCAGCCACCAGCGTCACGTCTTCCAACAGCACTCCGGCTGGCGAATAGACTCGCACGTGCTTGTCCGCGCCGGTCACGGCCAAGCGCGAGTTTTCGGCGTTGAGTTCCAAGTCCGTCACGACACCCGGCGTGGTGATCGTTTGAACTAACTTGGCATCAGCGAGCGTCCACGCCAGCACTTTGTTGTCGGCCGTGCCACCGAACACCTTCGAGCCGTCGGCCGATAGCGTCACCGAATTCACGGCCACCGCACTGCCGACGAACGCTTTGACCGGCTTGCCATCGACGTCCCACAGCTTGACGGTTTTGTCTTCACCGCAGGTCAGCACATGCGTTGCGGCACCCGCCGGGACGACTCGCAGTTCATTGATCTTGCCTGCGTGTGCGGCGACCAACCCGACTGCGGCCGATGTCCACACTCGACCCGTCATGTCCGCTGCACCGGAGACCAGCGACTTCCCATCGCCCGTCAGCGCCACGCTGGAAACGGCTGCCGTATGCCCCTCGAAGCGTTCCAATTCCTGGCCGCCAGCGACATCCCACAACCGCACGGAATTCCCGTCCGAGGACGCGATTCGCTTGCCGTCCGCACTCAGCGACACATCGGTCACCGCTGTCGGATGCACGAATTTCGGACCGGCGGCGGCAGTCGCCAGCGTCCAAGTATGCACCGACTTGTCCGCGCTCGCAGCCACCACAGTTGCACCATCGGCCGAAACGACCACCGACGAAACAACATCCGCAGCGCCCGCGAAGCTTCGCACGGCGGCACCGTCGGCGAGATTCCACAGTCGGACGGTTTTGTCCGTGCCGCACGACACCAGTTGTGTCCCGGCACCCGGCGTGTACGCCACACCGTTCACGGAACCCACATGTCCCGGAATCAGCCGCACCAGAGACGTCGTGAACACGCGAGCCGAATTGTCGGCGCCACCGGTCACGATGGTCGAGTTGCCGACGAAGCGAGCGTCTCGCATGGCCAGCATTCCCGTGCTCGCTCGTTCGAGCAGCGTTCCGGCGGCATCCCAAACCCAGACGCCGTCGCTCGAAGCAGCGGCGACCTTCGTCCCGTCCGCACTGAACGAAACGCCGGTTGTGGCCGGTGCTCCGGTCAACGTGGCTCCGGCGGCACCCGTCGCCAGCGTGAATAGCTTTACGTTTTTGTCGGCGGCCGCGACGGCAAGTGTGGCTCCGTTTGCACTGACCGCGATGTCCGTTACCGGAGAAGCCCGCGGAATACTTCCCACGGCGGCCCCGGTGGCGGCGGTCCAAACACGTACGGTCGCGTCCGTCGAACCGGACACGATCGATGGCCCCACGACCGCGAGCCGGGTCACCGCTGCCGTGTGACCCATGATCGAACGAATCGGCTCGATCTTCTTGGTTTCCTCGTTGGGCTTTGCCAACAAATCCCACTGTTTGATCAGCTTGTCCGCACCGCCCGAGATGACTTGCGTTCCGGTGCCGACAACGGCCACCGCACCGACAACTCCGCCGTGTTCAAACACCGCCTTCGCGAGCCCCGTCGCCACGACAAACAATCGCACTGTGCCGTCGGCTCCCGCCGTTGCCATGTGCAGGCCGTCGGACGAGAACGCGACATCGTGGACCGCGCCCTTATGCCCCGCCAACGCGCGGACAAACTTGCCGTCCGCCAACGTCGAAAGCCGCACCGTGCCGTCCACCGACGCCGTGGCCAACAGCGCGCCGTTCGGACTGACCGCGACTCGCGTGATCGGCATCGTGTGACCGGGAATCGCTCGCGGAGCCTGCGGCAAACTCCAAACACGCACCGTACCGTCCGCTCCGGCCGATGCGATCTGTTTGCCGTCCGCACGCAGCGCCACGTCTTGAACGGCTCCCGTGTGTCCCAGCAAACTGAGTCGATCGGCTCCGTCGGCTTGATTCCACAGCTTGATCACGCCCGTTGTACTGCCGCCCACGACCTGTCGGCGCTCAAGGCCAACGCCGTCACCGCGCCCACTTGCCCTGCCAACTTACGAGGAGCAGCGGCTGCCGGAGTCGCGGCCTTCAACGCGAAAACTTGCACGACTGCATCCGCACCACCCGTGACTGCCAGCGTCCCGTCCGACGACACCGTGACTTCACCCACCGGCATCGTATGTCCGGCCAACGGTCGAGCGGCCGTTTGCGGGAGTTGCCACAGCCTCAACGTGCCGTCGGCGCCTGTCGAATACAGCCGTTTCCCGGTCGCGTCATAGGCGACACCGGTCAAAGCACCCGTGTGTCCGAGTAGCACCCCGTCGATCGTGCCGTCCGCTTTCCACAATCGAATCGCACCCGCGTTGTCACCGGACACAAGCCCCGCGTTGTCTCGCCGAAACGCCACGCTCGTCACCACGTCGGCATGTCCCGCGAGCGACTTCGGCGGCACATTCGCCACGCCGGGAGTCCACAGTCGCACGGTCTTGTCCGCGCTGCTCGTGGCCACCAGCTTTCCGTCCGAACTCACGGTGACCGACGTCACCGGCATGGTATGCCCAGCCAACGGCTTCGCGGCGACCGGCAAGTTCCACACTCGAATGGTGCCGTCGACACCGGCGGTCGCGACTTGTTTGCCGTCCGGTTTGATGACCACGTCTTGAATCGCGCCGGCATGACCGGCGAGCGTCAATCGATCGACTCCGTCCGCGGCGTTCCACAGTTTGACAATGCCGGTGGCGCTGCCGCTGGCGACCAGCGTTTTGTCCTTGCTGACGCTCAAAGCAGTCACGGCTCCCGGTTGATCGGCCAGCACTCGTGGAGTTGGCGGTAGTCCCAGAGGCACCAGTCGCACCACGCCATCCGCGCTTCCTGAGACCGCGAACGTGCCGTCCGCTGCGAGCGCCACCGCGCCCACCGCGCCGACGTGAAGCGGCAACGCCTTCACTGGAACCTGCGGCAACGCCCAAAAACGCAACGTGCCGTCCACTCCGCTCGACACCAATTGCTTGCCCGTCGCGTCGTACGCCAGACCGGTGACTCGATCGACATGGCCGCGCACGATTCCCAGCGATGTGCCGGCGGCGACATCCCACAGGTGGATCAATCCCGACTGATCGGCGGTCGCGAGTTCCGCGGCGTCGGCTCGAAACGTCGCTGCGGAAACCGCCTCGGCGTGACCCGCCAACACCTTGCCGGCGACTCCATCCGCGGCGTTCCACAATCTCACTCCCTTGTCCACACTGCCGGTGGCGATCAGTTTTCCCGTCGGATCCACCGCGACAACGGCAACAGGCATGGCATGCCCCGCGAGTGGTTTCGCCGCCACCGGTAAGTCCCACAATCGCAGCGTGCCGTCGACCCCGACCGATGCGATCCGCTTGCCGTCCGGTCGCACGGCGACATCTTGAACGGCTCCGGCGTGTCCCGCCAAACTCAATCGATCGGCTCCATCGGCCGCGTTCCACAACTTGAGATGTCCGGCTTCACTGCCGCTGACGATCAACGTGTTGTCCTTGCTCAGAGCAATCGCGGTCGCCGGACCGACTTGTCCGGCGAGCACCTTCGGCGGCACGGCGGCCGTCGGGTCGAAGACTCGTACGCCAGCGTCGGCCCCCGCCGAAACCACCAGCTTGCCGTCGGCCGAAATCACGACGGCTCGTACG
>JAQBZS010000806.1 GCA_027622115.1 Planctomycetota bacterium
TCGACGCCGCCATCGGCAATATTGGATCGAACTTGCGTATCAATTTCAGACTGCGGCAAGCCCCGTCAGCTGCTGCCTCCGCCCGAATCAAGCCATCGACGAATGCAGCGAATCTCTCACCGCCCCCGCCCTTGAGTCGAAGAAGGTCACGACCGTTGATCGTCCACATCGTTTTCATTCCAGAAACAAACTCGGTGATCGCGCAGCGACGACCCGTTCAACCTACCAGATTTCCGGAATCTCAGCGCGATTGGAGGTCCATGGCATACAACGCGAATCACTTCACCAAACGTTCCAACGCCACTCGCAAAAAGTGAACTCCGTCGCGATTCATGAAAACCGTGCCGATGTGTTGGTTGTCGAGTTGCACGGTTCGGGCCGAGTAATACCGGGCGGCGACGCTGGTTTCCGGCAACAGCGTCACGGTGGCTTGCGGATGCCATGTCCGACCATCGTCGGACGAGATGTTGTAACGCAGTCCCTTGTTGGCGTTGCCGATGCCCCAGGTCACCAGGATTCGACCATCCGCGAGCGTGGTGAGAAAACGCCCTTCCGCGTTGTCCCGAGACGTGGGCTCGGCGGGAAAACCTGTGATCGACTTCCAGGTGCGACCGGCATCCTGCGAATGCAACAGGACCGGCCCCATCGCCAGCAGAGTTCCGCGCGTGGTTCGTGATATCTGCTGGAATTCGTGCTGTTTGCCATTCGAGTCGAGAAGCGGATACACCGTCAATTGACCCGATTTCGGGTGATACAGTCGAGGTGGTCCGACACGTAATGGCAACAACCATCGGCCTTCAGTCCACGGCAACACGTTGTGACGCACCGCGCCCAAGTGTTTGCCATCCACCGGTCCGATCAAGCGTTGTTCGCTCCAAGTCCGACCTTTGTCCGAACTGATGGTGTAGAGCAAGGCTCGCTCGTAATAGCCGTCCTTGGCTTTGTCGCCCGCGATGTAATTCCACGTCACCAAGATGCGGCCATCTGGAAGGACATCCGCCGTGCCGGGGTAAACCTCGAATTTCTTGACTTCTCGAATCACGTCGGGACGTTTGGCGGACGTCTCGATCGCTTCCGGCTTCGACCAAGACGTGCCTTGATCCGTCGAACGGGCACACATCAGGACATTCGCCCCTTTGTAGACCACGATGAGCGTGCCATCCTCTGCGCGACAAATGGACGGGTGAACGTGCCCGCCAATCCGAGCCGCCAAAATCGAAACCGGCCGATCCTCGGTGGCAAGCCCCGAGGCCTGTTTCAGCAAGACCACCAGTACCCAGCAACCAAGAATCACGTGACACCGCATCACCTGGCGGAAACTCCGTATTGGCATGGTCGATTTACTCATTGGAATTGAACCGCATTCTGTTTGAGATCCGTGTTGCGCTGTTTCAGCCGCGGAGCGGCGCAGGCCGTCGCAACCGATGTTGTAAAAAGTTGGGTCGTCTTTCACGTTGTTGGATCCCCACTCCACAAGCGCCGTTGTCCGGAGACTTATTCGGGCTGCATCTCGTAGAGAAACCGCGAAGGCAGCGATGGCTTTCGCTTGCCCCATTTCATGCGCGACTCCGACCGCGACAGCACCAAATGGTCCATCGCTCGCGTGATGCCCACGTAACATAGGCGTCGCTCTTCCGCGATCGCCGATTCGGTGTTGGCTTCAACGGATCGCCGGTGCGGCAACAAGCCCTCTTCCAGCCCCACCAGATACACGCGAGGAAACTCCAGCCCCTTGGCGGAGTGCAGCGTCATCAGCTTGATGGCATTGTCGTCCTGTTGATCGTTCTGGCCGAATTCTTCGTCTCGGCCCATCAAGGCACACGACTCCAGATAGCCCTGCAACGTCGGTTCCTCGTCCTTTTCGACGTACTGCCCGATGGAGTCGATGAACGAACCCAGAATCTCGATCCGCGATTCCTGTTGAGATTCCTCTTTGTACTGCTTGCGAATTTCGTCGACGTAATCCACCTCTTTCAGCAACTCTTTCGCGATCTGAACCATCTGCCGCGGCGAGTCCGTCATCCGCTGTGCGTAGCGTTGCAACAACGCGCGAAACTGCATCACCGCTTGGCCGGTTTTGAGCGTCAAGTCGCCATCGGCCACCGCTGGCTCGACCGCGTCCCACAAGCTGATGCCTCCCGCAACAGCCCGCTTGAGCAGTTTCGCGACGCTTGTGGTGCCGATGCCGCGAGCCGGCGTGTTGATGATTCGCAGCAAGGACACTTCATCCGCCGGAAACGCCAGCGACTTGAGATAGGCCATCGAGTCGCGGATCTCTCGACGATCGAAGAACGATTGGGCGCCGATCACCACGTATCGCAATTGCTGACGCCGCAGTTCCGTTTCGAAGACTCGCGGCTGTTCGTTCGTGCGGAACAGAATCGCGAATTCACTCGGGCGAGCCCCCAATTCATCAATGGTGTATTTGATTTCACGCACGAGCTGCTCGGCTTCGTCCGTCTCCTCTTCGAACTTCAAGATACGGACCGGGACTTCGGATTTCTTGTGGGCGACAAGCGTCTTCTCGTGCCGGCCGCGGTTGTGCTTTACCAGCCGATTGGCCAGCGTGAGAATCTTCGGGGTACAGCGGTAATTGTTTTCCAAGCGGACGATTTTGGCGCCGGGAAAGTGACTGGCAAAGCCGAGGATGTGTTCGACGTCGGCTCCACGCCAACCGTAAATCGACTGGTCGTCGTCACCCACCACGCACAAATTGCCGTGCCCGGCCACCATCGAGGCGACGAGATCGAATTGCGAGCCGTTCGTGTCTTGGTATTCGTCGATCTGCACGTGGTCGAATCGTCGTTGGTGTTTTTCAAGGACTTCGGGGTGCTTGCGAAACAACTCGTTGGTGAGCAGTAGCAGGTCGTCGAAATCCACGGCACCGCTGGAATAAAGGTTCTTTTGGTACTTGCGATAGGCGGATGCCGCGAGGAAATCCTGATCGGTTTCGGTGTGATTGTGGGCCTGACCCGGTGCGATGCCCGCCATCTTCCATCGGCTGATGCTATTGAGCAGGTCGCTCGGTTTCAGGGCGGCCTCGCCGATGCGGATTTCGCGGAGAGCCTTTCGAGCTGCGGATTCCTGGTCGCCGCGATCGTAAATGGCGAAGCCGGTTGGATACCCGAGCGCCGTGATCTCTTGCCGGAGAACTCCCACGCAGAACGAGTGAAACGTGGAGACCATCGGCTTCGGTTTTCTGCCCTTCCCGAGCAGTGCCTTCGTCCGCTCGCGCATTTCGCGGGCGGCCTTGTTGGTGAATGTCACGGACAGAATCCGGTCCGGCTGAATGCCGCTGCGGATCAATTCGGCGATGCGGAATGTGATCACGCGAGTCTTACCCGTTCCGGCGCCAGCCAACACAAGCAGCGGTCCGGAGAGAGTCGTCACCGCTTCACGTTGTGGTGGGTTCAGCTTCGCGAGTCGTTCCATCAATTTGCGCGGTCAATCTTCGTGGATGTCAAGTTAGCTTAGAAAGAGATGTGGCTATTCCACAAATCGAATCTCGGCGAAGTCCGCGAGATTGTCGCTGGTCTGTGCGCCGGTGGTATTCATCCGCTGATACTCGCGCACACTTCCTTTTTGCTGCGGCTTGGTGGACTTCAGGCCCTTGTCGGCGACTCGGTGCCGAGTGAAGTTGCCTGTCCACACGGTATCCGTGCCCGAACCCGGCTTCTTGGCATCCGGGAACGCGGAGAACGGCAGAAACACTTCAAGACTCCAGAAGTCCTTCCCCTTGAATGCTGCGGCCTTGAAGCCCTTGCATTCCCACGTTGTGTCCTTGAGCTTCGAGTCCCAAATGTTGATCTCGGGGTTCACGATGAATTGGTAGAACTCGCCTTCGCTCTTGCCGGTTACGTCCAGGAATAGCTCGACGTTGTCGTCCC
Organism: Planctomycetota bacterium; assembly: GCA_027622115.1. Taxonomy (GTDB): domain Bacteria; phylum Planctomycetota; class Planctomycetia; order Planctomycetales; family Planctomycetaceae; genus JAQBZS01. The sequence goes on from JAQBZS010000806.1 coordinate 3,888, forward strand.
ACCACATGTTTCCGTTGTCGTGGCCGCCGTTCGACGTCTCCAGCAATTGCGGTGTCGGCTCGTGCAAATGGAAACCGAACATCACGCCCTCGAACGTCCACACGGCTTGGACCGACGACGTGTAGATCGCCGGTTTGCCCTTCGCCGTTCCCGTGGCCTGCACGAAATCGT
>JAQBZS010000004.1 GCA_027622115.1 Planctomycetota bacterium
TGCGCCGTGATGTCGATGCCAGCGGCCAGCTTGCCGCGTTGGATTCGTACGAGCAGCGAGCGTTCGACGTGCTCACGTCCAGCAAACTTGTGGATGCGCTCGATCTCAACAAGGAGTCTCCCGAGATTCGGGCGCGGTACGGCACCGGCCAACCGTATCAATTCCAATACGATGGTGCGTCCACCAACAACGAACTGGTGTTACAGGCCCGTCGACTCGTGGAAGCCGGCGTGCGATGCGTCACGCTGACTTACGGTCGCTGGGACAGCCACGGCAACAATGAAGGTCTGGTCCGTCATCACGGCACGCGAATCGATCAGGCCGTCGCCGCGTTGGTGACCGACTTGGAAGAGCGCGGGAAGTTGAATGACGTGACGGTTCTCGTCTGGGGCGAATTCGGCCGCACTCCGCGAATCAACAAGGGCGGCGGACGAGACCACTGGCCGCAAGTCAGTTGCGCATATATGGCCGGCGGCGGCATGCGCACCGGCCAGGCGATCGGCAGCACGAATCGTCTCGGCGAACACGCTCAGACTCGACCGGTTCATGTTCAAGAAGTCTTCGCGACGGTCTACAAGAACCTGGGAATCGACACTCGCTTCACGACCATCCTCGACCCAGCCGGACGTCCGCAATACCTCTCGTTGAAGGATCCCATTGCGGAACTTTCGTGAGCGAGTCATGCCATCAGGGATCGTCGATGTCCAAAGCCATGTCGATTTTGGTAAGGATGCGTGCAGAAACAACTTCCCGAATAATAAGTAGGCCGAATAATAAGTAGGCCGGAACATGCTCCACGCAGTTCCGGCACTTCGGGTCGGCCCGGTCATCGAACTCGCCGGATGCGTTCTCGCACGTGCCGTCTACATTTCTGATCGAGGCGCGTCTGTGGTTTGCAAGAGCACGCGCATCCGATTCCCGGCCGACGGGGCACGGACCGGAGACCAGACAGACCACTAGGATCTGCGCGAACGGATTTGACGCCGATGCTAATCCATGATCTGCCACAGGCTACCGAAGTCATCGGTCCAGATCAGATCGGGCAACGGGTTTTCCAGGAAGGGCTCAAGATGCGGCGTGACCAGCGGCGAGTTCAGGAATTCTTCGTTGTTAGTCACCAGAATCCAGTTTGACGCGGACGGGGACGGATCCTGCTCGCCGTTGTCATTCTTCGGCGCGCTCCAATCGATCCAGACGGCTTTTCGATCCGTGGCCCGCGCTAGGTTTCGCACGATCGGTTCGAGACTGAGATAGCGGTTCGAGACATGCACCGCGAGGATTCCGTTTTCGTCCATATGTTTTAGATATAGCTTAAAACAATTGAGCGTCAGCAGATGCATGGGAATGGAATCACTCGAAAACGCGTCCACGACCAGCACATCAAATCCCTGCGGTCTTCCGTCGGCGAGTTGCCGTTCCATTTGGACTCGTGCATCGCCGAGGACGACATCGATGCGACAGCCCCGATCCTGACAATCCTTAAGATATGTGAATTCTCCCGTGGAGAACTGCGTCACTTCGAGTTGACCTGCATGGACTTCCCCACCCGACAACCTGACCACTTCGGGATTGATCTCGTAAAACCGAATGCGATCACCGGGCTCGCCGTAAGCTGCCATTGTGCCGGCACCCAGACCCACCACGCCGATGTTGAGCCCGCCGGACTTGAGCTGTTTCGGATTGAGCCGCACCGCCACGCCAACACCCGATTGATTGGCATAGTAAGACGTTTTCACTCGCCGAGATGATTCGGACGTGTACTGTGTTCCGTGCAACGTCGCACCGTGCCGCAGTGATTTGTAGTCTCCATAATTAAACGCTTCGGTAAGATAGCCGTCGTCTGCATCGGTCCAAATCGTCAATACGCCGTAGAAATCGCGCGAGCGGTAAACGACATCAACCGACTCGTGAACCGCGTTCATCCAAAAGAACGTCGCGATCATCGAGACGATGCTCACCAAAATGCCCCAGGCCCAAAGCGGTTCTCCGTTGTAGAGATACCAGTCTTTGGCTCGCCAATAAGCCAGCATCATAAAGAAGAAGCAGGCGGTATACGCCGTGTGGATTTCCCAATACTGATCGAAGATGCGCGGCGCGATGATGACGACGAAGATGCCGCCAATGGCTCCTCCGGCTGAAATCAGCAGGAAGAAGAGCGTGAGGTAACGGGGACTCGGCTTGCTCTTGGCGAGTTCTCCGTGACAAACCATGCAGCACGTAAACAACCCCAACGAATACGCGGCGACTTGATACTGAATGGCAGTATTGTGGCCGGTGTCGAGGCAATGCCAGACCAGACCGGCCGAAATCAGCGACAACAACAGAAACGTGGGTCGATGGTACCAGCGTTCGCTATCAAAGCAGATGATGAACGTAATCAAGTAGAGGCTTAGAGGAACGATCCATAAGAACGGCACCACCGCCACTTCCTGACACATTTGATTCGTGGTGGCCAACAGCAAGACCGACGGCGCGGCGGATAATCCGATCCACGTCAGCATGTCGCCGAACGCCGGCGCGCCTGCCGAATCCGCATCGCTCGTGGAATTGCCGGTGACGGACACATCACTCTTTGGACCTGCGCCCGTAGTCAAATCGTTCGTGGAAATCGCTTGGTCGGTCGTCTTGCCCTGAAACACGTACCACGCACATCCCGCACACGAGACCGCGAACAACACAAAGCCCCAAGACCAAGAGTGTGCCTGAGTCGAGAGTGTCATGTTCGGTTCGAACACAAACGGATAAGTCAGCAACGCTGCCAACGATCCCGCGTTCGAAAGAGCAAACAAGCGGTAAGGAGACTGGCCGGGATTTGTAAGACTAAACCAGCGTTGCATTAACGGACCGGTTGTCGACAACACAACATAGGGCAGCCCGATCGTGGCTCCGAGCAGCAGCAAGATGCGTGTGACTGGGTTCTCGTCGCCGGCGGGCTTCCAAACTTCGTCCGGAATGATCGGCAAGAAAATCAGCGACACCACGAGCAATCCCCAATGCATCAGGGTTTGGGTGGACGGCTTCATCCGAGCACTGGTGAAGTGCGCGTAGGCGTATCCCACCAGCAACAGAACCTGAAAGAAGAGCATGCAAGTCGTCCACACCGCAGGTGTTCCGCCGAACCACGGCAGAATCGATTTCGCGATCATCGGCTGGACTTGAAAGAGCAGAAATGCACTGAGAAAAATCGTGGCGATGTACCGAAACGGGTAATCGTGAAAAATGGCCGTGATATGGCCGATCGTGATGCGGTACAACCAGTTCATTGCGGATGTCTCACTGCGAGTGCTGCGGGTTGCCAATCATGGGAGATCCAAACAAGTTATCTCTTTTTGGCTTCCCACTGCCACTGACGTGAAAACTGAAGAGCGAGACTTTAGACTCCCGTGATTCCGAGACGAACACACTCACGCACGTACATTCTTGTATGGCATTCGAGCTGGGCGTTTGACCCGCCCATTTTTTCACAGCATTGAGGTTGAATCCGCCGTACTTGACGAAACCACTTGTCTTCCCACGATTTATTGAGGATTGAGGTCGGAGATGGCAAAGCACCAAGTCGAAAATATTCGCAACATGGTTCTCGTTGGGCACGGTGCCACGGGAAAGACCACACTGGCGGACTTGTTGCTTTTTAAGGCGGGTGTCGGGAGTCGAGCGGGTTCAGTGGATGACGGTACCAGCGTTTTGGATACCGAAGACGACGAACAAGATCGCAAGTCCTCGATCACGTCCGCCCTGATCCACTTCGAACATGGCGGCAAGCGGTTTAATGTCATCGACACGCCCGGATATCCAGATTTCATTGGACAGGTCTTGGGAGCGTTGGCCGTCGTGGAGACCGCAGTCATCGTGATCAACGCCGGTTCGGGAATCGAAGTCAACACCCGGCGAGTGTTCGCCAAGTCTGGCGATGCCGGAATCGGCCGAGCGATCGTGATCAACAAGTGCGATGGCGAGAACATCAATTGCGAACAATTGCTGAGCGATATTCAGGAGTCGTTCGGAACGGCTTGCGTGCCCCTCAATCTTCCGGTCGGATTGGGAGCCGACTTCAACGGAGTCGTCAGCACGCTGCAAGTGCCGTCGGACATTCCCGCCGGTACGGTGGGCGACCCGAAGGCCGTCAATCAGACCGCGATGGATGCGATCGTCGAGGCCGATGAGGAATTGATGATGCGATTCTTGGAAGGCGAGGCACTCGCGCCGGATGAAATCGCCGCTGGAGTTTCGAAGGCCATTGCCGCCGGAACGCTGATCCCCATCTTTTTCACGAGCAGCAAGACCGGCGCCGGCGTACCCGAGTTGATGGCGGCGTTGGCTCAATTCGCACTTTCGCCCCTGGACATCAAGCGAAGCGGCACGAACGCGGGTGGAAACGAAGTTGCAGTTGAAGCGAATACGAAAGCGGGACTGGTTGCGCAGGTTTTCAAGTCGCGGATCGATCCGTTCGTGGCCAAGATGAGCTACATCCGCATTTTCTCCGGCGAACTCAAGAAAGACGCCAACGTACACATGTCGGGCACCGACAAGACCGTCCGTATCGCGCAGCTTCTTGAAATGCAGGGTGCCCACCACGAATCCGTGGATTCGGCGTCGGTCGGTGATTTAGTGGCCGTGGTCAAGATGGACGACCTCAAAGTGGGCGACACGTTGTCGAAAGATGTCGGCTTCGCAATGCCCGCGATTTCGTTCCCAACTCCAATGATCGGATTGGCCGTCGAGCCCAAGAGCCGTGCCGACCAGAGCAAGATTTCCGGTGCCTTGGCCAAATTCGAAGACGAAGATCAGACGTTTCAGATTTATCGCGATCCGCAGACCAAAGAAATGGTGATTCGCGGGATGAGCGAATTGCACCTGCAAATCATCCAGGAACGACTGCTTAAACGCGAAAAAGTGGACGTCAATACTCACCTGCCGAAGATCCCGTATCGCGAAACCGTGGCTGGCACGTCCGAGGGACACTATCGCCACAAGAAGCAATCCGGTGGCTCGGGGCAGTTCGGCGAAGTTCACTTCAAAGTGTCCCCCATGCCGATCGACGTCGATCCAGACGAGTACTTCGTCAAGGACCGCTTTGAAAGCATGCGGAACTTCAAATATCACCCGGAATTCAATTACGCGTTCGTCGACCGGATCAGCCAGGGTTCCATTCCCAACAATTTCATTCCCGCCATCGAAAAGGGCGTCATTGAACGCATGAGCCAGGGAGTGCTGGCCGATTTCCAGGTCGAGGGAGTGATTGTGGAATTGTACTTCGGCAAAGATCACCCCGTGGACAGCAACGAGACGGCCTTCAAGACCGCCGCCAGCCACTGCTTCAAGCAGGAGTTTCTGAAGGCCAAGCCGGCCTTACTGGAGCCGATCGTGAACATCGAAATCTCGGTGCCCGACGACAAGCTTGGCGACATCACCAGCGACCTGAATGGTCGGCGTGGTCGGGTCGAAGGGATGGAAGGTGTTCCCGGCGGTTTCCAAATCATTCGAGCGAAGGTTCCACTTTCCGAAGTGATGACCTACGCCCGGTCCTTGTCGAGCATGACCGGTGGCCAGGGTTCCTTCAGCCTGGAATTCAGTCACTACGAACTGGTACCGCCGAACGAACAGGCCAAGATCGTCGCGGCGGCTCAAAAGGCGAAAGAAGAAGAGTCGTAAGCCCTGCGAGTTATGCACGAGGATCGTGGCGGATGTAGCCGTGGTGTTCGATGCGGAGAGTTTGGTGGATTCAAGAATGGGCGGGGTCGTCCAGTAGCTTGTCAATCGTTGCTCCCACCGACGCCGGGGGTCGGTGGAGAGCGGTGCGGCTCCCAAGGGCGGGCTCCGCGTAACCGAATTTCGGAATGGTGACCTCGTGCGAGTGGAGAGCACATAGAAAACGATAGGCTTCCTCGCTGTTCGTGACGTTGCCTGGTCAACGCCGCCGGTGGGAACCGGCCCTACGGTGAGCTTTGAACCACCCGATCCCAGCCGACCGTGAACGCCCGCGTCGATCCGAACGGTCACAACCGTCACAACCGTCAAGACCCGCGCGGGAGATCTGGATTTACCCATTTCCGGTGCCATCTGCATAACCCAACAAACCCAACAAATCCGGCGAACCGAATTAATCGCAACGCGACCGTTGTACATCCCATAACCATTGGGCTGACGGACTGGGTTTACTGAATGCGAATTAGGGCCATGCGATGAGATGCTCTTTGTTCTTTGGGTTATCCATTGCTTCGACGTTCCTGACCCTGACGGCCCGTTCGACAACCATGGCCGACGAAAACGCCTTTGGGCAGTTTTCACGCACTTCTGCCGATGCTGTGGACCCGTTGCTCGCGGATTCGCGGGACGCAACTGGACGGTCCGCACTGTTTACGCCGTTTGCGTCGCCGACGTTTCCGCTCACTGAAGCACTCAATCCGATTTCGATACCCGTATCGCTCGAGATTCCCGTGACGAATCATGCGGCGCTCGCGATGAACGACCCAGCCGTCCCGGGTCCGCACGACACGTCGCAATTCGAGAGTTGCACTCAACTGTTCGATGATGCGTGTGGGCGACCGACCGCCGACCATAAGAACACAGGGTTCATGAATCTCAATTATTTCTGGGACGATCGCGACGCGAACTGGTTTACGGTGTATTCGCTCGCCGCCCTACCGCACGATTTCACGTATTTCTCGTTGCTGAACCTCGTCGGCCAATTCGATCAGCCCTCGGAAACGGAAAACTTGACCAGCTTCTATACCGAGCAGAACTTGTGGCATCCGATCGCCAAGGACAGTGAGTGGCTCGGAGCGTTCGACTATTCGGTGCAATGGGTCGATGCGTCGTTCCTGGATCCGCTGTTGCGGTTGGGAGTTCAGTGGCGCGTCAAAGACACGGCCGGTCCGATCGGCGAATTCTTCACGACGGTCTTGGGGCTCGACTATCGCATCTATTTCCACGCCATCGAAACCGATGGGAGCGGCATGCAAATCGAACATTTCTATTTGAGAACATTTCAAGATGGACTGTTCTTATATTCGCGGCTTTGCCGACCACGACATTAACACTGCGGGGAATTCGGACTGGGTCAGCGGGGCTCAGGTGGGTGTTCGCGTGATCGGCAACCTATACCTGACGGTCGAGCATCGCTACAACAGCTTTCAGCCAGCTGGGAATCGGTCGGGGTGGAAGTTGGGATTCGAATATCAAATCGGGTTTCGTTGAAAAGCCGGGACTGGCTCCCGCATGTAGTGCCCATTCAATTCCGATTTCGGTTCCCAGGGCGTTGCCCTGGGCTGGCATATTTTGGCCCCTTCGGGGCGGTAATACCCCGAGACAGCGGCAATGCCCGAACCTTCTTCCACGGATTTCCTTTCAAGCTTCTCCAGGAAAGCTGTGCTGATCCAGATTGCCTGGGTTGCCGTCGTGTATTTCGTGGCGGCGAAACTTGGGCTGGAACTGCAACTCCCTGGGACGAATTCTTCCCCCGTCTGGCCACCGACCGGGATTGCGTTTGCCGCGGTTCTGCTGCTGGGCATCCGTGTCTGGCCGGGAATTATGTTGGGCGCGTTTGCCGCCAATTTCCTGGTGTTTTCGTCTGACTTGGCATTCGGAAATAAGCTGGCCGCGTCGGCCTTCATCTCGGTGGGCAACACGTTGGAATCGGTCGCCGGCGCGTGGATATTGTACCGATTCGTGAAGCGGGGTCAGGAGTTCGACCGAGCGGCCGGAGTTTCTAAGTTTGTCGGTGCCGTGCTGGTGATGTGTCTGCTCAGTTGCACGATCGGTGCCTTGTCGGTCTGTGGGCTGGTGCTCCCGGAGGCTGTGGGGTTCAACGCATTCTGGAACGTCTGGTTTACATGGTGGCTCGGCGACGTGGCAGGCGGCTTGATCCTAGCACCGGCGATTATTGCGTGCGTGCGAAATGTGGGAACCACAAAAGGGAAATGGGGAACCACAAAAGGGGAACCACAAAAGGGGACATTCTGGTTTTAATCGGCGATTTCAGTTGATAGAACCACAAAAGGGGACATTCTGGTTTTAATCGGCGCTTTCAGTTGATAGAGTAATGAGATGCCAAGAACAGCCAGAGCGTCTCAGGGTGGTTATTGCTACCACGTGATTAACCGTGGAAATGCACGGCAGGACGTCTTCCACAAGGAAGGCGACTTTGCCGCCTTTGTCAAGTTGATCGCGGAAGCGAGCGAACGCCTGCCGATGCGAGTTTTGTCTTATTGCATCATGACAAACCATTTTCACTTCGCGCTGTGGCCACACGAAGAAGGCGACCTTAGTCGGTGGATGCAATGGCTGCTGACATCCCACGTGCGACGCTATCATCGGCATTACGGCGGGAGCGGGCACGTGTGGCAGGGGCGTTTCAAGGCATTCCCAATCCAGAAGGATGACCATCTCTCCACAGTCTTGCGGTACATCGAACGAAATCCAGTTCGCGCCAATATGGTGTCACGATCAGAAGAATGGCAATGGTCGAGTGCGAGGTTGTGGTTGCCAGATGCGAGTTCGGAAATCGTTCATAAAGGTCCAGTTCCGCGAGGCGAAAACTGGCTGCAATGGGTTAACGAACCTCAAACGGAGGCGGAAGTCCTCGCCCTTCGACACAGCGTCAATCGAGGCACGCCATTCGGTTCCAAGCATTGGATTACTCGTACGGCGAAGGCGCTCGGGTTGGAATCAACAACTCGACCTCGCGGACGCCCGAAAAAGTCTGCCAAAAAGTAGAATGTCCCCTTTTGTCCTTTTGTCTTTTGTCTTCCGGAGAGTCAATACACGGGGACATACACCGTCAATCTCGTTCGTGTCGATTCTGGGTCTGCCGGCGAACTTGAACTGCTTGGCGCGTTCGAGATAGGAGATGATGCTGACTCGAATGGCGTGCCGGACCCCGTCACGCTGACGATCGGCGCGGACTTATCGCTTGGTGAATCCAGTGTCTCGCTTTCGACGGACATTGTACTGACTTGGATGTTTCCGTCCGGAACAAGTACCAGCGATATTCCGTTCGGCAGCGAGTTTAGTGCTCAGTTCACACTTAACGCCGACACGGAAATCGAAAAACTCGTTAATCCCGTTCTCGATCCGCTGAGAAAGGCCTTGCAGCCGTTCCGTCCGTTGGTGGTTGTGCTGGGAAAGCCCGTGCCGCTGCTCGATAAGATTGGCGACGGAACAAAGGTCGCGGACGTGATTGATGGTAGCGGCAAACTCGGAGAGTTCGTTGACACTGCGAAGGCAATTCTAGATCTAGAACGGAAAATAACTGGTGCTAATGACAAGCTTGGCGCAGTTGTCTTTGAAATCGGCGGTGACTTGCGGATACCCGGTCAAGCTTTTCACGAATTGCCGCTCAACATTGACGGCACGGACGGACGGGCGAGCCTTTCAATGCTGCAGCTTGGTAACGCAACCGTCGACTTGCCTTTATTGAGATTTGAAGAATCGCTTCCCGCGTTATTGAGGGGCGAGGATATCGAATTGGTTCGTGTCGATGTGCCACCCTTGGGTGTTCAACGTGGCTTTGACAAGTTTTTCCCGATTGTTGGTCCACTGGGCTTAGGGCTACATGGCGGCTTGGAGATGGAAGCATTGCTGGGATTCGGCATCGATACGCAAGAGCAGTTTTTCTTTATCAGTGATACACGCGACGGCGAAGATGTGCCGGAACTGACGATTGGCGGCGAGATCGCGGCATCCGCGGAATTGAATCTCGTGATCGTCAAGGTGAGCGCCGGCGGAGGCGTTGGAGCCACGGTTGGGTTGGATCTCACGCCTGACGAGGACGACCCGACTAAGAGGCACGTCTACCCGCTGCCATCGAATCCGCTCAGTTTGTTTGAACCCGCTGGTGAAGTGTCCGCACACGCGTTCGCGCGCGCTGATGTAGGAATTAAGATTTTTGGAAGATTCATCGGTAAACGATTCGAGAAACGGTTTGACTTCCCGCCGTTGATTACGTTTGGTCCCGGTATGGAAGCGCCCAAGTTGGCAACGCTGGATCGAGCGAACGTATTGACGTTGCAGCCGAAATCGGGCTCGAGTCCAGAGATCAAGGTGGACGAGTTCTTAGTGCGAATCCAGGCGGATGGCGAAGAACCGGGCATCTATGTGGAGGGTTTAGGGCTAACGCAGTCATTCCTTGAGAAGGTGGATCGTATCGAACTCGATGCCACCGACTTGTTCGATGCTGCCGAGGTAAAGAAAGGCGCGAACATAACAGTTGTGATTGACGAAGGGGTTGGCGCTGCAGCCTCTATTATAGGCACACTTGGCGACGACACATTGTCCTATCTCGGTTCAGGATCGGCCGCGATCAGCGGAATGGGCGGTAACGACTTAATTGTTGTGGGCGGACTCGCAGGCGACGCGACGCTTAATGGCGACGGTGGTAATGACTCCATCGCCTACTTTGGAGCGGGCTCATCGACGATTCAGGGCGGTGCGGGAAATGACACGCTTGCCGGCGGCGATCAAGCAGACAGGTTGTACGGCGGTGCCATGGATGACACGGGGGACGAAGACAGTCTCGAGAACGGAGGTGACGATCTGCTCGATGGCGGGATTGGTGATGACACTTTGCGAGGTGGTGTTGGAAACGACCAGCTTGTGGGTGGTCGCGGCAACGATCAACTCTATGGGGGAGCCGGAAGCGACACGCTCGAAGGCGGTTTTGGGGACGACACTCTCTACGCCACACCCGAGACTTTCGCGGCCTACGGCGATGTTGATGTCTCCGACCCAGACTCGGGCGTGAAGAGTTCCAGCGACATTGTGGACGGTGAGGATCCCGACATGCTCGTCGGCGACGACAAGCTCGTCATGATCGGCGACGGCAAGTTCGATCTCGCTGCTTATACAGTCAGCACGGATGGAATGGACGGGATGGTTGGAACGCTCGTCTTCGATGGAGATGCCGTTCAGTTTTCCCAGATCGAGGAGATTGATGACCAATTTGAGGTGGTTAATCGATCGTTCGATTTTCAGGTGCCCATTGACCATGAATTGATTGATGCAAGTGCTCTCGACGATGGGCTTGTGCGGCTTCAAGCGAATGCAGGTAGTGGCGCTGCTCCCAACATCCTGTTTAAGAACGCCAGCCAGTCGCTCACGATTGGCTTGAGCGATCAGACGGATGTGCTTGTCGTGGGGACTCTGGAGACGGATGGGGCATCGCGAGTCACGATTCAAGGTGGCGCGGGAAGTGACACGATCGATGTGCAGGACTTCGGCTTGGGGATGGCCGATCCGCTGGTCACCGTTCAAGGAAATCCCGGCGACGATACGATTCTCGGAAGCCGCTTTGCCGATCGACTGGAAGGCGGAATGGGTGACGACTCCATCATCGGTCATGCTGGGAATGACACGATTGTCGCTGGAGTTGGCGATGACACGGTTGTGGGTGGAATTGCGGCGGAGTCGCTTTCGGCACTCAATAAGAATGCGTTGGACCAACTCGGTGATCGCGACGAGATACTTGGTGGTGCGGGTGACGACCTCATCATTTCCGGGAGTGTCAAAGGCAGTTCGATCCTGAATCCAAGACCCAAACCGCTGGGCGTTGGTGATGGCGTGTTGGATATGGATGTGGTCGATGCCGGACCCGGACGCGATTCGGTGTTTGGGTTTGAAAGTACGGACTTCATCATCGGTGGGCTCGGCGAAGACATGCTCGACGGCGGCGATGGCGATGACCGCATCATCGGCGATCAAGCGGTTGCCGAAGATTCCGGCCAAACGTTACGCGACAGTCGCGACCACATTCTTGGGGGTAACGGAAGTGATGTGATCGCGGGCGACAGTTTCGTACTGCCGCAGCTCGGCCGGATCATGGGGCCGAACGCCGAGCCTTTTGCCACTGGTGCCGATGTCGATCAGTTGCTGTTTCATTCGGCCAAATTGGCGGCGGGAATCGGTGGGCATGATCACATTGAGGCCGGTGCGGGCGACGTGGATCTGGTCTTCGCGGGGGGTGGAAACGATACGGTTTTCGGCGAGGCCGGCATTGATCTCGTCTTTGGCGGTGACGGTGATGATCGACTTGTCGGCGATGAATTGCTGGGAGTCAGCAACGACACGTTTGACGTGCTCAACTTCATGACCGGTCAGACCATTCGCATCCCGAAAGAGGCCGACCTGCTCTACGGCGAGGCCGGGAACGATACGCTCGAAGGTGGCCGGGATGCCGATTGTCTGCTCGGCGGCGGCGATCATGACTTGATCGTGGGTGGTGGCGGCGATGACCACATGATGGGCGACGACTTGGGTCTTGCCGGTTTCGTGGTCGGTGTCGGCGGTCGCGACACGTTGGACGGTGGGGACGGTGACGACACGTTGTTCGGTGGTGTGGGGACCGTGTGTCCGGTGGTTAGCGAGGGACCAGAGCTTCAGGATTACGCGTTCACGGGGTTCTTGGCCGCGAAGAATGACTTCGCGCTGGCTCAAGCCCTGGTTTCCGGCGAAGTTGCCGCCTTGCCCCCTGGAACGCTCGGCACCGTGAGCACGCTGAATCTGAATGGCAGTGCCGTGGTGGGCAGCGGGTTTCAAGATTCGTCCCTGTCCGGCGCCGATGGCTCGCTGCCGAAAGAGTTGCTGGATCCGTCGGGTGACGTCTTGTTTGGCGGGGCGGGCGACGATGTGCTGTACGGCGACAATCTGGATGCCGAACAGGGAGCGGGCATCGGCGGTGATGACACGTTGGACGGTGGAAGCGGCAACGATTCGCTGTTTGGTCAGGAAGAGAACGACGCGCTATACGGCGACTTCGCGCCGGGTCGCATTCCGAGTGCCGCGGGGAACGATGTGCTCCGTGGTGCCGGCGGGCTCGATCGGCTCGATGGTCAGGGTGGGAACGATGACCTCGACGGTGGAGCCGGCGCGGACCGGTTGCTCGCCGGGCAGGACGACGATGACTTACAGGGTGGCACCGGGGACGATGTATTTGTCGTCACGCTCGATACGCCGAACTCGATCACGAATGTGTCGGATGATGCCGGACCCGGCAGGCGGGCAGAGGGCGGGGCCGACGATCGGCTGATCGTGATTGCGAGTGACCATAATGACGTGCTCACGGTTAACGAACCGTTCTCGGGTTCATCCATCCGCTTCACCGGGACGGGAAGCGGTACGGAGGGCGTCTTCTTTAGCGAAGCCGAAATTGAGCACGAGTTCGTTGCGGCGGCTGGCGGCGATGACTCGTTGACGCTGCATGCTTCGCCGGTCGAGTTAGTCGTGGACGGCGGAGATTCGATCGCTGTCGGCGATGAGATCTCGGCGGTCGTGGCGGGCACCGATCCGATTGCCGTGATCGACGCGGCCGTCATTCGCGTATTGGACGGTCAGCCGGGTGGTTCGGCGGACATTCAGTTTTCAAACTTTGAAGTGCTGCAAGGCTTCATTCAAGCGCCGAACCCCGTGCCGACCGTCCTACTTCCAGACGGGTTGCGACTTGATTTGAATGCCGATGGCGGTCCGACTCAGGCGGGCTTCATCGGCATTTCGCGTGACACGGAATTCGATACGCACGGGAGCTACGGCTGGGCGAGCGCTCCGGACGGCGCGATTGATCTGGGCGATGGTGATGTCGGGGCGGGGCGATTGGAGCTGTTTCGCGATGGACACGCCGATCAAAAGCCGGGGACGTTTCAAGTGCAGTTGGGCACTCCGGCCGTCGGTGAGTCGGCCTATTACGTCGTGACCATCGTGATGGGTGATACCGGATCGCCGCTGCAAAACGTGTCGATCGAAGTTGAGGGGCAGACGCTGTTCGAGAACATCAGCACCACAACCGAGTCGCCGTTCTTCCAGACGTCGTTCGTGATTGGCGGCCAGGATTTCCCGGCCGACGGGATTCTCGATCTGACGTTTCGACCGGCTCAAGGTGAGCGCTGGGTGGTGAATGCGATCGAAGTACAGCCCGCCGACTTGACCGCGTATGAGCTATCGGACTCCGGTTCGGCGATTGCGGATGGTGTGAGTCAGCGGACGGTGACCGTTGCAAACTCGTCGGCGGGTGAATTGCTGACGGTGTCGACGGACCTGGAGATCGTGGAGCCCGACGACGACCCGTTCCTCGCAGGCCATCAGTTGCAGGCGACGGGTAGCGGGTTGTCGTTTGATGTTGTGGCACCGGACGTGGGTGGTGCGGTTTCCGTGACTGTTCATGATCAAGCTGGACTGCGGTTGGGCGGAACTCGGTTGGAATTCACGCTGCCCGACGAACGACGATTTGACTTCGACACCGCAGGTTCCGTGACGCAGATGCCCGTGGGAACGAACGGGTATCGCAGCGTATTGCCGAGTCATCGTTACGTGTTCGGCGAGACGAGTTTTGGCTGGCTGGCTGAAACTCAGGGCGTTGACTTCGCCGATGCGGGGCCTGATCCACAAGCGGACTTACGGGCGGACGGACACTTCGCGACGGGGACGAATGCCGTGCAGAAGTTTCGTGTCGACGTCCCGGTTGACGGCCGGTATCAGGTGAACTTGACGATGGGTGCTGTCGGCGAAGCGGGCGGCTTCCAAGTAATGGCGGAAGATGAAGTCGTGCTGCCGGACGTCCGGATTGGCCAGGACGCGGGCAGCGGCGAATTCGTTCACGCGGCGTTTGATGTGGTCGTGACGGACGGATCGCTGGATCTCGCGTTCTTCGGGACGATGAATTCGCAGACGTCGAAGTTGGTTGTCAGCGGCATGGAATTGCGACCGGCAGCGGACAACCTCAACCTGTTGATTTCGGGGACACCGTTGTCGGCCGACGGGATGTCGGTTGACCAAATCGAAGTCGCTCCGATCCCTGGTCATGCGGTGACTGGCGAGTTGCTCACGATTACGGCTTCAAGCGGGACGTTGCTCAACGACGCGTCGTCCACGTATGCGGGGCATCAGGTCGAGATACCGGAAATCGGTCCGATTCTCGTGGAACTGCAACGTCCGACAGGCGGCGCGGCGGTTGAGTTGTCGGCGGTGGCGATTGACGGATTCTCCAGCGGCAGCGCAGTGATTGACGTTGTGCTGCCGACGACGCGGTTGATCGACTTCAATCATGTCGACTCGCCCACGCAAACGGGATATCTGGGGGTTCTCGCTTCCGACACGTACAGCGAATCGCGAGGTCTCGGTTGGACCGACGTAGCGGCGTCCGCCGATCCCGGCGCGGTGGCGGATTCGCCGACGCCGGACCTGCGACGCGATTATCACGCGTCAAACAATCCGCGATTTCGATCGGGTCACTTCCGTGTGGATTTGCCGGACGCGGCGACCGTGGACTCCGAGTATCTCGTGAATCTGACATTGCAACACTTTGATGTGCAGGTCGGTGCAACGGCAGCCATTTCCGAGCCCGCCGATGTGATCGTCTTCCCCGTCGAGATTCCCGCCGACCAATACCAACATGTGACCGAAGTCGTGAATGTTGATGACCACATGCTGGACGTCATCTTCAGCCCGACTGGAGATTGGAGAGTTCACGGGCTCGAAGTTCGTCGGTTGTCCGATGTGGACAACATTACGCTTTCGATCGCTGGCGCACCGACCGTTGACGCGGATGGACTGACACGGACAACCGTGACAGGTACGTCCGCTTTGACTCTCGATGAACTGGTCACGGTCACGACATCGCTGGGCACGATCTCGGACGACCAGGACATGGATCCCACGACGTTCGGCGTGCAAGTTGCGAGCGATGCCAATGGTAAGATCTCGTTTGACGTGCTGTCGCCGATTGCTGCGGGTGAGGCGACGATCGAAGCCGTGACGCTCGATGGCAGTGCGTGGGGCAACGGTAGTGGAGACGACTTGCTGCGATTCGAGTTGCCGGCGGAATGGCGGCTGGACTTCGGCACACGGAACAGTCCCGTCGCGGACAACTTCCTGCGAGTCGTCGGTGACGATGTGTATCTCCCGAATTCCGGCCAGACGTTCGGGTGGAGCCAGGCGACCGTTGGGTTGGAGCGGCAGCATGTCAGCGGTGTGCTGGCTGATCGACGCGCGGACTTGAATGCGGCTGCGACGTCGGGCACGACTGCCTTGCGGGTGGACTTGCCGTCCGGCGGGTACTTCGTACACCTGACGCTCGGCGACGCGGCGGCAGATCGCTTCACGCGAGTCTTCGTGGTGGACGATCTCAACAACCCGCTTGACGCGCCGGATCCGGTCGACTTCCCTATTCCCGATGACGTTGACGAACTGCCGCGCACGTTTGAAGTGTCCACGGTCGCCGGCGAGTTCAAGCAACTCACGTTCCCGGTGTCGGTCACTGACGGCACGCTCGATCTGGGCTTCGGCAGTGGCAACGGTCTGACTTGGGCGGTGGACAGCTTAGTCGTCCGACCGTTCGTGCGGGACGAGATTGAGTTCACGGCCCCGGAAGTCATCCAGATCAAAGCCGGAACACCCATCGCAGAAATTGGCAAAGTGTTGGCCGCGGATGGTATGAGCGTGGAGCAGTTGACCGGGAAGTTCAATCTTCAAGTTCTTCCTCAGGGCTTGTCGGATGGCACGCTGGTCACGGTCACGACGGACTTGGGGACGGTGCTCGGCGACGATGACGTGGAACCGAACTTTGTCGGCGTCCAGGTGCCGGTGATGAACAACGAGTTCTCGTTCCAGGTTGTGCGTCCGACAACGGCAGGCAACGGCATCGTTTCGGCAGTGACACTCGATGGCGAGGCATTCAATTCCGCAGTGACGGAAATGAAGAAGGACGTGGACGTGCTTGATAAAGATGTCAATGGCAAGGACATCGTGACGACACTGGAAGTCCAGTTCCCGCTGCTGCCGTACCGAATTCCGGACGATTGGTTGTTCGACTTCAACACCGAGGACTCGCCGACGCAAGCAGACTACATCGGTGTCGCGACAGACGATTTCTACGTAACGGGCACGACGAGTTTCGGCTGGCACGATGATCGGCTTCCGTCTGATGACTTCGACCTGTCATTGCCGGCGGACGATTTGTCCGATCTGCGGCGTGACGGGCATCGTGGGTCGGAGCATGTCGATGCGGCCAGTGTGTTTTCGGCGGAAGTGTTGCCCGGTTTCTACGACGTGACACTCATTCTGGGCGACGGTGTGTCACGCGAAGGCCTGCGCGTGGAGGCCGAGAACCGTCAGATGGCACCGGATGAATTCGTGATTCGCGACGGCGAGTTCTCGAATTTGAGCTTCGGCGTGCCGGTGGTGGACGGCAGGTTGGACATCGCGCTGTCGAACGGCTCGGGGTCGCCGCAAAGCTGGGTGCTCAACGGCATGCAGGTGCATCGCGTGCGGCTCAACGATTTGATCGAACGGCCGGACATCATCTTCACCGACGGACCCGGTGACGTGCCCGCCGACGGCCAGATGATCTCGACAGTCATCGGCGCGGCGATCACCGACATCGAAACCGCACCGCATTTCGCGCCGGGAGATCTGCTGACTGTGTCCACTTCCCTGGGCGAAGTCGTTTCGGCGGATTTGGATCCCACGACGTCCGGCGTGCAGATTGCGGTCTCGGACGTCATGGCCGACAAAATCGATCCGGCGGACCTCGACGAGCCGGACCGGCATTTGTTTACGTTCGACGTTCAGGCCC
The DNA here is from genome assembly GCA_027622115.1 of Planctomycetota bacterium. GTDB lineage: Bacteria > Planctomycetota > Planctomycetia > Planctomycetales > Planctomycetaceae > JAQBZS01. The sequence goes on from JAQBZS010000004.1 coordinate 17,558, forward strand.
CGTTCGCAGCCGGGACTCCCGAACTGGCGGCGGCGGCTGTCGATGGTTCCGGGCGAGTCGGGCCCGTCGAGCAACCCGACATCCTCAAATACGTGTTGCCCACGGTGCGGCAGTTCGACTTCAACGCCGACTTCGCGCCGACCAAGACCGTGCCGTCCAAAATCGCACCGTCGCAATTCGCGTCCCGCATCACTGCTTCGCCGACGCAGGACGGCTTCATTGGCGTCAAGCCGACGGACATCAAGTCCGAAAGCATGGCCTACGGTTGGCTCAACCGCGTGGACGATCATGACCGTGCCGAGCTGGCGAGCGGATCGCGGGCGGACCTGTTGCGTGACGGCCACGAGGGCACGCACAAGGGCGAAACATTCGAAGTCGATCTGACGCCCGGTCGCTATGTTGTGACGGTGACGATGGGGGATGTCGATGCGGTTGAGAACATGCAGTTGGAATTGGAAGGCGAGTTGGTGTTCGACGACATCGACACGCAGGCGGGCGAGTTCTCCGTGGGAACCACGCGTTTGAACGTGCTCGACGGCGGGTTGACGTTGCGCGGGCGAGGCACGGGTTGGACGATCAACTCGTTGGAGATCCGCGACGTGTACTTCGATGAAGTTGGCGAGTTCCAATTCGCGCCGGCGTTGGGCGAAGTCGAGGCAGACGGTGTCACCGTCGATCACTTCGTCGGCACAAACGAGAATCTGCAAGCCGGGACATTGGTGACGGTCGAGACCACCGGTGGCGCGATCAGTTCGCCGGACGCGGAGTCGGCGTTGCAGGGGACGCAGGTTGTTGCCGAGGCGGGTGAATTCAGTTTCGACATTCTCAGGCCACGCCGCGAGGGCACGCCGCGGATCACTGCGACATCTGTGGGTGGGCAGTTCGCAGGCACCATCCGCGACGTCGGATTTCTCGCACACGTGCTGACCGACCCGACGTTCCGCTTTGACTTCGGTGTCGAGGGTTCCGCCGTGCAGCCGGGTTTCCAGGAATTGCTTCCGGATGACGTTTATGACCCGTCCGCTGGCTTCGGTTGGCGAGACACTCCGGCGGTCGGCGTCGAGCGCGACGGGGACATTTTGCAAGCCAACAATCCTCAGGCCGACCTCATCCGCGATGGTCATCGGGTTGGCCGAGAGAAGTCGAAGTCGTTCCAAGTCGACGTTCCGGATGGCGAGTATCGCGTGACCGTTCATTCGGGCGACACGGTGTTGCGCGACGACTTGAACGTCTTCGCCAACGGGAATCTGGCGCTGTCGGACATCGACTCGGACGCGGACGAATACCGAGCAGATTCGTTTGTGACCAAGGTCGAGTCGGGCCGGCTCAGGCTCCGTTTCCAGGACACGGGCGGCGAGTCTTCAGGCTGGCAAGTCAATGGAGTCGAAATCGAACGCGCTGAACCAGGCGCGATGGAATCGGCCCTGGATCAATTGCTGGCGACGACGGACATTGATGCGTTTTAGGAGCCTCCCGACCGGTTCGGAACCGGCCGTACGCTTAGAAGCTATCTCTGATCCTTTGGAGGCCTCGCTAAACCCCGGCAAAAACTGAGGCCGGAGGGGGTCAGACCCCTTTTCAGACCCCTTTTCAGATAGACTCTACTGTTTCAGTCCGCGAGATTCTGTCGCAGCAGCCTTCCAATTCGGCTCAATTGCGGTGCCGGCTGATCGTCCGAGGACTGCCGCATTCGGCGTCGGAAACCCGAGCGAATCGAGCCCAGTGCCAGCACTCCAAACGCCGCCGAAGCCGCCGCGCCACTCTGATCCGCTTCCTCGGTTTCAACTGCCCCTTGAGCATCATCAACTCGCAAAACGCGACTGGATCGCTCCGTCGCTTCACCAATCGGGGCGACTACGGCGGCGGGCACATCGACGTCTGCCGCGTCGGTTTCGCCAACATCCGTCGTGACAGTTACGAAGCCGTCCTTCGCAAGTCCATCGGTATCGCCGACATTCTTGAGCAGTTCACGCACATCGATTTCGCTAACGACTTCGGTGGAGTCACCATTTTGGGGATCAACCCGTGAAGTATCCTCGTTCGGATCAAACGGCCGACCATCCCTGAGGTATTGATCCACAAAAATAAGTTCGGAACCATCCGGCCGGATCAGCAGGATTTGAATATGCTCGTCGCGGAGTTGTAAGAAGAGACTCTTAAGGTTGTCGCGACCCAGGATCGAGAACGGCACCTCGAATTCCTTATTGTCTTTGGGATCCTTAAAGACAAAGCGGAGCACCAACTTACCGATGTCGCCGATACCGGAATCGAAACTGACGTCGATGATGTCGGTGAAGCTTGAATCCAACGGTGCCGGCTCTTGAGCCAGATCCACGTTGGTCGGCTCGGCGGGAAACACGATAATCGTCGGCAAAGCACCGTTCGTGACAATCTGCACCGACGGAAGGTTTGCAGGAATCGGGGCGAAGATCCGCTCCTGGAACACTGTGACATCCACATGCGTCGCGGAACCCTCGCCGGTATCGATCATGATGCTGGCGTCGTGTTCCGCAGTAATCAGAATTGGAAGGCGAATCGACGAAATGTTTGCCAGCACAAACGAAAGCGGAAACCTGTGCTGGATTGTGCTTGTCACGGGGCTGGGCAATTCCAGCAAACTGCCGTTGTTGAACAGGCCGCCACTGAACAGCTCTTGGTCGAGAGGGGTTTTATCGCCCCAGTCGAATGTGAGGTTGAGATTCGTTTCACCAGGGTTTCCAACCGCGACTTGGAATGTCACCAGTACGTCCCCGGTCGTTAGTAGCACTTCGGACGTCGGATCGACGACGACCGACGAGATGGCCCGCGCCGTGGCGTCTCCTCCCCTTGCAATGACCAACTGGGAGTTGAATCCAAAGGTGCCGCCTGTGTCGAGATCGACCGTTCCACTCGGGGATGTCACTCCAACGGTGAGTGTCGGAAAGCCTAACGCAACACCCACGGTTCCCAGTTGGAGATCGTCAGTATCTCGGAACGTGACTCCGCCGTGATTGGCTGGACCCCCCGGAACTGCCGGCGGATCGAAGAAACCATTGGCGAAACCTGTGAAAACGTTGACGTTGTTATCCACATGATTCAACCGAATCGTGGCCGCAGCGGCTTCGTTCGCGCCGGTAGGCCCGTCGGTGCGAACTCCAAGCGTCGGCGCGATGATCGGCGCGGAACCCGTGATGTCGCCAGTCGCAGTGTATAGCCTGACAGAACCACTGCCTTGAACGACATTGCCGATCACCACCCCGCTGCCACTCGTAATTCCGATGGTTTCACTGAATGCCCCCAAAGCCGCAACGGTGCCCACGGCAAAGCTGTCGGTGTCCTGGTAAGTGATGTCTCCACTCGCGTTCGCGGCAAAGGTCACGGCTTGGTTTCCGGCCAGGTGAAGCACAATCGTTCCGCCGGATCGAGCCCCAATACTGTCTGCGGTGATGGGAGCGGTCTGGCTGATGTTGCCACCGGCGACCATTCGAAGATCGCCTGTCCCGAGTGAAACAGCGTTGTTGATGGCCAGTGTTGTTCCGACATCGACAAGTGCATCGCCATTCACGGTCGTGATGCCGTTCGTTGCCGTAAAGAACGTCCCTGAAGCAGCGACGGAACCAATCGTGAGGGCGTTGCTGTCCGCGAAATCGACAACGTTTGCGGCCCCAGTCGACAGGGCGGCGAAGGTGTTGGCGTCGTTGGGCGCGGTGGCCAGCTGAATGTTGCCGGTGCTCCGCACTCCAAACGTGCTGGTGTCAATCACTCCCGTTGCCGTCTGGGTGATGTCGCCGCCTGCAACGAGGCGTGTTGTGGTGGGCGCGGAGATGCCAGCGGTTGTGGTGAAGACACCCGAAGCCGCAATCGTACCCACGGAGAAGCCGTCTGAATCGTTGAAGTGAACGGTGGCCGTCACGTTCGCGGCAAATGTGTCCACGTCGTTGGCTCTATCCAAGGCGGCACTGCCTGCCGTCGTTCGAACTCCCAACGCACTGGCGCTAATTGTTCCCGCCGCGGCCTGCGTCACATCGCCACCTGCATGCATACGTACCGTCGCCGATCCGGCACTCACGGCTTGATTGACGCCCAGCGTTCCAGTAGTGCTGACCAAAACGTCGCCATTCATTGTCATGATGCCGGTTGTGGCAGTGAAACACGCAGCGGCGGCAACGGTTCCTATGACCAAATTATTAGTACTGTTAAACGAAATCGCTCCAGCCGCGACATCAATGAATGCCGCAAACGTATTGACAACGTTTGCCGCGTTCAGCTCAATGCCGCCAGAACCCATGTTGCGAACACCCAGCGCGTCGGCGGTGATAACACCCGTTTGCGAGATTCCACCCGCAGCGGACAAGCGAACGGTTCCGCCCGCCACCGTAATGACCTCATTGACCGCCAGTGATCCACCCACACAAATCTCGACCGACATGTTCATGCCGGCAACGACACCCGTTGTGCCCGCAAAGCAATCAACCGTGCCGACACTGCCGATCGTCAAGCCATCTGTGTCTTGGAAGAGTACGCTGCCCGTCGCTGCCGCAGACAAAGTATCAACATCGTTGCCAAGTCCCAGCGTGACACTGCCGGTAGATCGCACGCCCAAAGTGCCCGTCGTAATCGTGCCCGCACCCGTCTGTGTCACATCCCCGCCTGCCGACAGCCGCACGATTGCCGTTCCGGCGTTGATGGCCTGACCGATGCTTAACGCACCTCCCGAGCAAACAAGCACGTTCCCGTTTGAAGTGGTCACTCCGGTCGTGCCGGAAAACAGCGTGCCATCAACGCTGACGGCACCAATCGCGAGCCCGTTCGCGTCTCGATAACTGATGGAACCACCGCCCGATGAGTTGTCAGCCGAGATCGAATTGACGTCATTGGTGGCGTTCAGCAAGGTAATGCTGCCAGCAGTCGTCTCCACGCCAAACGCACCCGCCAACACGTTGCCGTTAGCCCCTTGGGTCACATTGCCGCCAGCGGACATCCGTGCCGTTCCGGTTCCCAGTGAGACTTGCTCGTTCAACGTGAGTGACCCGCCAGCTCGCAACGTGCCGTTCGAGTTGGACGTCACGACACCTGTCGTCGTAGCGAACACGCCGCTCGCAGTGACTTCGCCAACCGTCAAGTTGTTGCCGTCATTGAAGCTGATGAACCCGCTTGAGTTGTTGGCCGCAAAGATGCCGACGTTGTTCGATTCGTTCAGCGTGATGTTGCCGGTCGTTGTACGCACGCCGAGCGACCCGGCTGTTACCGTACCAGCTGCGGCTTGCGTGACACTTCCGCCCGATGTGAGCCTTGCAACAGCCGTTCCGGCGTTCACAGCCTGGTCGAGAGTCAAAGTTGTGCTCTGGCTCAGCAGGATATCGCCGTTACTTGACGTCACTCCGCTTGCAGAGGCAAAGTTCGCCAAACTTGATGCATGGCTGGAAACGGAACCCACCGTGACATCATCAGTGTCATTGAAAGTGATGGTGATGGTGCCACTCGCGTTTGAGTTGCTGAGGGCGACGGTGTCTACGTCGTTGCCGTCATCAAGCGTGATACTTCCGACCGTTGTCCGAAGGCCGAGCGATGCCGCAGTGATCGTTCCCGCATTCGATTGTGTGACATCGCCAGCCGCGGCGATTCGTACCGTGCCGGTTCCTGCCGTCACGGCTTGGTCGATTGTGAAAGCGCCGTCCGCATCCAGCAGCACATCGGAGTTCGTTGTCGTCACGCCGTTCGTCTGAACGAACGTGCCGTTGGCTGTCACCGAGCCGACCGTAAGACCGTCAGTGTCGTTGAAGACGATTGTCCCGCCGCTATTCGCCGCGAACGTATCGACATCATTGCCATCATCCAGATGAATGCTGCCAGCCGTTGTGCGGACACCCAACGAGCCAGCCGTGACCGTGCCGGCTGCCGTTTGAGACACCGTCCCACCGGCTGCAATCCTGACTGTTCCCGTACCCGCGTTCACGACGGCATTCACATCCAACGTCGTACCCGCTGTGAGCAGGATGTCTCCGTTTGATGTCGTGACACCCGTTGCGCCTGTGAAGCAACCCGGTACGGCCGTGACATTGACGATGGTCAGGTCAACGGTATTTCTAAACTCGATGATCTCCCCGGCGACCGTGTTGATCGCCGCGAGATTATTCACGACATTGGCTTCAGTCAGAACGATGCTTCCTGTACCGCTGTTGCGCAGGCCGAGCGTGGGAGCCGTAATGATCGCGCCCGCCGATTGGGAAATTCCGCCGCTCGCCTCAATCAACAGACTGTTGGTGACGGTGACGGCGCCGGTGATCATTCCCGAATTCAAACAAGCATCCGCCGCAACGATACCGACCGTGGTCGCGAAGCAGCCAAACGCGTTGATCGTAGTTTGTCCATACATATTGTCGTTATCCGACAATCCAAACGTGCCTCCCACCATCGCGGCAACGTTGTCGACAGCGCTCGCGGCCATCGCACTTGTCAACACTGCATTGCCGTTCGTGCGAAGTCCCAAGTTGGCGGCGACGATCGCGCCATTCGAGTCTTGCGTGAAACCACTTATTGCATCCAGACCGAGCGTCCCGGTTCCCACGTTGAGTGCTTGATTCAAGTTCATTGTTGTGCCGACGCAGATCGACGCATCGCGGTTGCTGGTCGTCACTCCGCTTGTCGCCGCAAACGTGCCTGACGCCGTTACCGAGCCAATCGTCAGGTCGTCCGAGTCATTGAATTCGATCGTGAATGATGCGGATGAATTGCCTGCGGCGGCAAACGTGTCCACATCATTTTGCAGATCGAATGTGATGTTTCCCGCTGTCGTCGTGACGCCAAGAGCGGCTCCCGTCACCAGCCCGGTTCCGGTTTGTGTCACGTTTCCACCCGCGGCGATTCGCACGATCCCCGTACCCGAGTCAATCGCTTGCGTAATGCTGAGCGTGGTTGACGGCGTTAGCAGGATGTCACCATTGGTTTGCGTGAGTCCCGTTGTCAGAGCGAACACTCCGCTCGCCGTGACACTTCCAACCGTCAATTCGTCCGTGTCGTTGAAATTGATCAAACCGCCGCTGTTCGAGTTGTTGACGGCGAGGATTCCCACGTCGTTGCCGGCATCCAGCGTGATGCTTCCGGCCGTGGTACTTCCGGCCGTGGTACGGACACCCAGATTGTCGGCGGTGATGGTGCCGGCCGCGGCCTGCGTCACATTACCGTTGGCATCGATCCGAACCGTCCCGGTCCCCACGGCAATCGCTTGAGCGACATCAATCATATTTCCAACATCCAGCAACAGGTCGCCGTTGCTGGTCGTGATCCCGGTCGTCAGCGCGAAGCATCCCGAGGCGGCGACCGTACCCACGGACAGCGTTCCCGTATCCTGCAACTCGATTGTCCCGGATGCCGACGCGTTCGACGCGGCAAACGTCGTTACGGCATTGGCGAGTCCCAGCACGATGTTGCCGGTCGACGTGTTTCTTGCCCCCAGCGTCGTCGCGGTGATGGTTGCGGTTTGTGAAATACCGTCTGCCGCCGACAACCTCACGCTTGTCGCATTCAGAGCGACTCCCACAGCTAGTGCACCGGTCCCACCGGCGCCGGCACACACGATGATGTTGCCCGTCGCAATTCCATCGGCGAAGCACAGCAATGCCGCGACCGATCCCAACGTCACTCCGTCGGCGTCTTGGAATTCACCGGTCCCACCGACGCGGCCCAAGTCAATCGTGTCGACATCATTCGTGGCTTGAGCAATCGTCGCGTTTCCGGCCGATCGCACGCCGGGGTTTGCCGCGGTGATCGCTCCGCCGGTCTGCGTGGTTGCCGTCTCACCG
>JAQBZS010000807.1 GCA_027622115.1 Planctomycetota bacterium
GGGCGTGGCGATCGCCGTCGCGACCGGCGGGCCGGGTGCCACATTCTGGATGGTCGTGGCGGGCTTACTGGGCATGACGTCCAAATTCACGGAATGCACACTCGGGCAAAAGTACCGCGAAGTCCGACCGGACGGTCGCATCATGGGTGGTGCCATGCACTACTTGTCGAAGGGTCTGGAGGAGATGAATCTCGTGGCCCTCGGCAAGTTCCTCGGCGTGCTGTTTGCGGTGATGTGCGTCATGGCATCGTTCGGCGGCGGCAATGCGTTCCAAGTGAATCAGTCAGCCCGCGCGATCGAAGCGACGTTTGAAGGCATGGCCGGCTATCGCTGGATCTACGGGTTGATCATGACGGCGGCCGTGGGCGTGGTCATCATCGGCGGTATCAAACGCATCGCTTCGACGGCCGAAAAGATCGTGCCGCTGATGTGTGGCGTGTATGTCTTGGCATGCCTGTGGATTCTGCTGCAAAACGCGTCCGCTGTGCCGACGGCCATCAGCTTGATCGTCAACGAAGCCTTCACGCCGCAGGCCGGATACGGCGGTTTATTGGGCGTGCTGATCATGGGTTTTAAGCGAGCCGCGTTTTCGAACGAAGCGGGTGTCGGTTCGGCCGCCATCGCGCATTCCGCCGCGAAGACGGAATACCCCGTGCGTGAAGGCATCGTGGCGTTGCTGGAACCCTTCATCGACACGGTGATTGTCTGCACGATGACGGCTTTGGTGATTGTGGTGACGGGTGCGTACGACAATCCGGCCTATGCGGAATTGCGTAGCAGCGACAACGGGGCGGGCCTGACATCGGCTGCCATGGGAGCCGAGATCTCGTGGTTCCCGTACATCCTGTCGTTCGCGGTCGTGCTGTTTGCGTATTCGACGATGATTTCGTGGTCGTACTACGGCGAGCGTTGCTTCGTGTATTTGTTCGGCGACCGATCTTCGATGACGTACCGCGTGATTTTCTTGGTGTTCGTGTTCCTGGGTTCGATCATGTCGGCCACGAAAGTCTTGCGCCTGAGCGACCTGATGATCTTGGGCATGGCGTTCCCGAACATCCTGGGAGTGGTCTTGCTATCCGGCAAAGTCCGCCGCGATCTGGACAGTTATTGGCAGAAGCACAAGAGCGGCGAATTCGACAAGCCGGTCACGTAGAGCCTGCAAGCGATTGCACAAACCGAGTCTCCCATCAAACTCAATCGCGATAACGCATCGGTCTCACTCTCGATCCGACGGCCAGCAACATCGCCAGCATGACGATCACCACCACCGCCCACTGCAACACGTCCAGACTCGTCAACCTCAAGCGTGTCTGTGGAGTTCGTCCGCTTGGATTTCGGGTTGAGCAATTCCTCGTCCAACTCGTCCGACCCATCCGCGAACTTGCCATCGAACTCGTTGAGGATCCGGTCATAGCTCGCTCATCTCGCTCACGACCGTCACGGTTGAGCATCAAACGTGCTCTGCCACGCCTCGACAATCGCCGGCTCGACGGCACCGCGATGTAACACCAGCCGATAGCGAAGAACGAGTGGTTTCTGCTGAGAAAGCGGTCGGGGGTGCTGTCCGGGATACACAACGTTTTGCATGCTGAGCCCGTTTCGCAAAATCCACCGCGGCGGAAATTCCGGCAGTGATGGATGCGTGAGTAGGGCGATCCCGTTGGCCGGCCCGTTCGTGTGGGTGATATCCAACCAGCGGCCGGCAGCAACCGGCGTCGTTTTTGGCACCACGTTTCCGCTCTTGCCTCGAAACCGCAATTCGGAAGGCTTCACGATTCTCGCCGAGAATCCGCCATAACCCTTGTCGTTGTCGGATCCCGCGATCCGCAGATTCGCCGCCAATGCCAACAGTCGGATCTCGAAGTCGATTGCCCGACTGTTTTCCTTGAGCGGAAAGATGCGAACGGACGCGGTTTCCAACACGAACGGTTCTTGCTCTCCATTGAGAATCCAGTCAGGCGATTTCCACTCGACTTGAGTCTTCAATGTCAGCGACCCATCCACGTTCGAGACGACTTTGATGTCCGTCACATCCCAGTGGAATCGTTCACAGGCCCACGCATCGCCGATGTGTTTGTCTCCGATCAGAACTTGGTGCCAAGACCAGAAAACGCCACGATGATGCTTGTGATCGTCTGGGAAGTCTTCCGTCAGGATGTTTCCGTCGAGGTCGAACAGTGGATGAATGTAATTCGCACGAGCAAACTTCCCGGCGAGCGACTTCGTCTTGCGCTGGTAGAACAGCACATCGGTTTTGCCGTCGGAAACTCGTACGCCCTCTTTCGTAGGTTTGGCGACGAGCCGACGTTCACCGCCGTTCGAAGTCGTGGTGATTCCCACGAAGATCCCGAACAGAACTGCGAGCAGCGAAATTCGATTCAGCATCCGATTCTCCAGGCCGACACGAAGTCTCTCGTATCTTCACTATTTCAGATCGAAGTCGAAGGTGTTTGGCGAACCCTTCGCGACGGTGCGTTTGAGACCCGACGTGCCCTGATTCGCGTATTTGGCAGGCAAGGCATGTTTGCCGAGGGCTGAAGTTTTCCCCTTGGCCGCCGCATCCATCGCGGCTCCATAACCGGCGGACGGGTCATCGGCGGAAGCGGTTTTCATGTTTGCACTCGCATCTTGCTTGCTGATCGTCACGGTGTGCTCGCCAAGGACCGCTCCGTCACCGGTGTCAAATGTCGTGAGTTGAAACTTGCCCTCGGCATCCGTCGTGCCACTTGCGGCGCGTGCGGCACCTTCCGCCCAAAACGAAACCAGTGCTCCTTCGACGGCCTTTCCTTTCACGGTCACCTTACCGGACACAGGTTCCAGAGCAGGGCGTTCCGCAGTTTCGCCACAGCCCATCAACAACAACGCCAAACCGATTGTCATCACGCTGAAACACGTCTTCATGCTGAGAATTCCGTGAGAGAGGCAACTCCGTGAGAACCGGCTTTCACGTCCCACAATTCCAACTGTGGGGATGCCGGATTCACAAGGTGCCCTAAACCAATGAAAGAGACCAGCAACCGCGATCGGCTGCTGGTCTGTCGAATTGTGATCGAGTCAACGACAGTTGGTCGACTCAATAATCGCCCAAGGTCTGACCGTCACGACGATCGCCGAGTCGCTGGTAGGTCATGTAGTTGATGTTCTCGGACAGAAAGTGGGTGGAGCCATCCGCAAACACAAATTGTGCTCCGCCGACATGCCGCGACTTAAAGCCTTGCGACGTCTGCCAATTGCCATCGGCGTTGCAGCCGTTGGCTCCTGAGATTCCACCGTTTTGACCAGCGCAAGTTTCATAGTTGATCGGAGCGGCGGTTCCGGTCCAAAGGGCGTTCGGATTGGCCCATCCGCCGCGATGATGATCGCCGCAGTACGGGCGAATCTCGCCCATGGCGATCGTGTTGGCCGTGCCGTCCGTAATGTCACGAATTTTGGATGCGTATTGATACCGAGAAAACAGTCCCGACGTCGCATTGGGATCGGCTGTACTGGCGTGTCCCGCGCTGCCGGTCCCAAACACATTGCCTGGATAGGTGCCGCAACCTCGGCCCGGAAAACTTTGGCTCCCGGAACTCGGGGCGTAGTTGCTCTTGCCCGCACTGCCGTTTCGGTAGTCGTCGCTCGGGCACACGTAGGTCGTAATCTCGTTTCGCCAGAGGTAATTCACCGAGGCACTATTAAGTTGCGCGACGACATCACCGCTAAAGTTGATCGCTTTGTAGGCCGCTCCCTGCTCCACATACGGCAGGATCTTCACCAACATCGAACCTTTTCTCGCTGGCCCTGGAGCCCAGATTCTGTTCGGCGCCGCGTCTTGCGATCCGATCGGAAACTGCAAGAACACGTCGTGATAGTTGTGCAATGCCAAGCCCAATTGCTTCAAGTTGTTCTTGCAACTTGAACGACGGGCAGCTTCCCGAGCCTGCTGCACAGCCGGCAAGAGCAATGCGACCAGGATCGCAATAATCGCGATGACGACCAACAGTTCAATCAGCGTAAACCCGCGACGGCGTCCAAATGGGATCATGGGAACTCCAATGACTGAAAGATGAAGAGAAC